>JANOOM010000771.1:0-3287 GCA_031421335.1 Armatimonadota bacterium | reverse complement strand
CCGCCCCCCCCCCTCACCCTGGGATTTTGCGCCCCCCGAACCCCCCCCCCCGGCATTGAACCGATCTCCCGCTCCGTCCAGCTCGGCGCGCAGCGCGGGCCGTTGGGGGTCCAGAACAGCGGGTCGAGGCACAAGCGGCGGGCCGTCTGAGCGGCGTCCCAGGCGTGATAAGCGAGGAACTCCGTCTGGTCGTCCGGCCCGAGCACGACCGAATTGTGTCCCGGCCCCAGCACATGACCCGGCACGCCGGACAGGACGGCCGGGCCGGCTTCCGGCTCCCGGTACGGCCCCAGGACCGTGTCGGCGACGGCGTAGCCGACGCCGTACTCCGACGTGTGCCAGGCGCCCCCGCTGTAGAGCAGGTAATAGCGGCCGTCGTGTACGACGATGGAGGCGCCCTCGACCGTGTGCCAGGCGTCCCAGGTGCGGCCATAGATCTCGCGGTTTCGGGCGTGGATCTGCCAGTCGGCGGAGGGGCGCAGGATGGTCGTCACCGGCCCCGCCGCCGAGCGCATGTCATCGGCCAGCGGCACTGCGGCCAGGGCGGTGCCGACGCGGGCGTCGAAGAAGTCTTTGGCGAAGAACAAATACCAGCGGTCGTCTTGGGGGTCCCGGAATGGGTGGGCGTCAATCGTGAATCCCTCATCGGGCAGGAGCAGTCTGCCGGAATCGATGAACGGCCCGGCCGGGTGGTCCGCCACGGCGACGCGCAGGCGGTGAGCGTCGTCCCCTCCCTCGCCTGCCGCCGAATAATAGAGAAAGAACCGGCCGTCCCGCGCAGCGACCTCGGGCGCCCAATACGCGGTGGCGCCCGGCAACGGACGGAGGGCGCCGCCGACCTGTTCCCAATGCGCGAAGTCCGCCGAGCGCAGGACGGGAAACACATTGCCGTCGGGCTGAAGCAAGTCGGTCCCGTTGCTGCCAGTGCCATAGGCGTAATACTCGCCCCGCCATTTCAGGACGAAGGGGTCGGCGCAGTAGCCGGGCCAGACAGGGTTTGTGTAGGTCAGGGTCATAGGTCAGCGATAGTCCCGCGTGTGCGCGTCTTCGAGGTAGCGAGCCAGCAGGGCGGTCGCGCCCTCGATGTCTGCGGTGTGAGCCATCTCGTTGACGGTGTGGATGTAGCGGGTCGGCGTGGACAGGGTGAAGGTCGGGACGCCCGCCCGCGACCGCTGCATCGCCCCGGCGTCGGTGCCGCCGCGCGCCAGTATCTCCAGTTGGTAGGGGATGCCGTTCTTCTCGGCAAGGTCGCGGAAATGGCGCAGCAGCTTGGGGTGGCTGAGGGTGGAGCCGTCCATGATCTTCAGCGCGCATCCGGCCCCGAGCTTCGTCACCTGGTCGTAGTCCATGACGCCGGGGAAGTCGTTCGCTAATGTGACGTCCAGCGCGATCCCAATGTCGGGGCGCAAGGCATAGGCCGCCGTCGTCGCCCCGCGCAGGCCGACCTCCTCCTGGGATGTGGCAACGGCAATGACCTCGGCGGAGTGCGGGCCGAGGGCGCGCAGCGCCTCGATCATGATGAAGACGCTCAAGCGGTCGTCGAGCGCCTTGGAGACCACCATGTCCCCCACCCGCTCGGTCGTGCGGGCCATCGTCACCATATCGCCCATCTCCACCCGCGCCTTGACCTCGGCGACGGGCAGGCCCAGGTCCACGAAAAACTCGTCTATCTTGGGCGGCTTGTTCAGCTCGTCCGCCGTCAGCAGGTGGATGGGCTTCGCGGCGGGCATCAGCGTCCCCAGCAGGATTTCGCCGCCGTAGCCGTGGACGTGGACGCGCTGGGCAACCATCGTGCGCGGGTCCCAGCCGCCGACCGGCTGGACGCGCAGGAAGCCCTTGTCTTCAACGAACTTGACCAGAAATCCGATCTCGTCGGTGTGGGCGGCCAGCATCACGCGCGGCCCACCCGTCCCCTTTTTGACGGCGACGACGCTGCCCATCGTGTCCACACTGATCTCATCGGTCAGCGGGCGCAGCTCCTCGATCACCAGGTCGCGGACGCGGTCCTCGCGGCCGGAAACGCCGGGCGTCTCGCACAATCGCCGCAGCAGGTCAAAATTAATGGGCATAGAATCTTCCTCTCTCGCTCCCCGTCATTATAACCGAAACGTGGATGCAATCTCAACCTGCCACCCTGTGAACTGAATGTTTCGCGAGAGCCGGCGATGGGGCGGAAGAGTCAGTGCTGAGTTTGGCAGGACCGGGGGAGACGGCACTATAGGCGACCTGCCCGAACGAAAAAGCGCCGGTAAGATCGTTTACACGCACAGCCCCGTGCCGGAGGCCGCGCCGGCCACACCCGCCGAGGAGTTAACAGACCGCGCCCGACTCAACTGCGTGGACAAGGAGACGGCCTAGGGGCTTGGCCTCCAAACGATCGCCGAGGGAGTTGAGCAGCGCGAGGAGTTAGGAGTGGGCGCGCGAGCATGGTGCGGACTTCGTGCAGGGCTATCTGTTCGCCCGGCCCGCTGCCCCGT
This sequence comes from Armatimonadota bacterium, assembly GCA_031421335.1. Taxonomy (GTDB): domain Bacteria; phylum Armatimonadota; class Armatimonadia; order Armatimonadales; family Capsulimonadaceae; genus JANXMY01. The sequence continues at coordinate 810 of JANOOM010000771.1, read as the reverse complement.
CCCCCCTGCCCCTGTGGCACTGAGACAGGAACGCGGACTTCTCGGCCGGTGTACACAACTCGTCGGCGAGAAGCCGGTAGAAGTCGGCCCGGTCCCGAGCCGCGCGCGCGGCCCGCTTCGCCAGCGTGCGCGCCAGCGGGCCGACATAGTGCGCGAGTGCCTTCTCGGCGGCGGCGATGACCTCGGCGCTGAGGGCCGGGTCGGGCGCAGGAGCGGGAAGCAGTGCTTGACAGCGGGCCATGAACGTCTGCCGCTCCCGCTCGGATTGGACGTGTTCGGCCAGGCGCTGGCACAGGTCCTCGTAGCCGGTCGCAACGGCGGCGGCTTCTTGAACCAGTGTGCGGCCTAATGGCCCCAGGAACTGCCGTAATTCGGACTCGATGCGGGCCAACCGGTCGGGGTCCCAGGGGAATGCCGCGGCCGGACGCACGGGAACGGGCGGGGCGGACTCCCCAGCCTTATCGTCCAGGGCAGCGATCAGGCCGGCCACCGTCTCCACCATCCTCTGGAGGTGGCGCTCCATTGGCGGTGTCAGGGCGTCCAGCCAGTGCGGCGTGCCGATGAAGTAGCGCATGTGCTTGGACAGGGCAACGTCCTCGATGCGGAACGGCAGGATGGGCTTGGCCTCGCTGACCGCGTTCTGCACTTCGCGCTTGACCTGGTCGGACTGGTTTGAGGCCGTGGACAGAATCAAGAGGCAGACGCGGCAGTCCGCGATGGCGTCAATGATGGCGTCGCTCCAGTCCGCGCCGGGCGTGATGTCGCGCGGGGCCACCCAGCACCGGATGCCGTGCTTTTCCAGGGCGGCGC
>JANOOM010000770.1:0-9149 GCA_031421335.1 Armatimonadota bacterium | reverse complement strand
TGTTGGCGCGGTTTCAACCGCCCACTTTCGATACAGTCTCTAAAGAATAATCCGGTAGATGGCTTCGGCCAGATGGGCTGGGTCGTGGCGCACGATGTCGGTCTGGGAGATGAGGTTGACGGCGATGGGCGTCAGGCCCAGGGCGCGGATGGCGTCGGCGTCGGGCGTGACGAACCGCTGGCCATACTTCTCGTACCGCTCCAAGATCTCGTGGCCGGGCGGCTCTTTGTTGATCAAAACGTAGTCCAAGAGACGCTTGCCCGGCGCGTGCAGCATCAGGGCGCGGACGTGGTCGGAGGCGGTGTAGTTGTCGGTCTCGCCGGGCTGAGTCATCACGTTGCAGACGTAGATCTTGACCGCCTTGCTGCGGTGGATGGCCTCGGCGATGCCATCCACCAGGAGGTTCGGGACGACGCTGGTAAAGACGCTGCCCGGCCCCATGATGATGGCATCGGCCAGGCGGATGGCCTCCAACGCTTCCGGCAGGGGCTGGGCGTTCTCGGGCCGCAGGTACATCCGCTTGATGGGCAGGGCGTGGTGGGCGATCTGCGTTTCGCCCTCGACGATGCTGCCATCTTCCATTTCTCCAAGCAGCATCACGTTCTGCACCGTGGACGGGTAGACCTTGCCCCGGATAGCGAGGACCTTGGACGTAGCCGCGATGGCCTGCTCGTAGTTCCCCTTGTAGATCTCGGTCATGGCCGCGATGAACAGGTTACCGAACGAGTGGCCGGCCAGGCCCTCGTGGTCCTCGTCGAACCGGAACTGGAACAGGGAAGCGAGGGTCGGCTCGGCGTCGGCGAGGGCGACCAGACAGTTCCGCAGGTCGCCGGGCGGCAGGACCCCCATCTGCTGGGACAGCCGGCCCGACGACCCGCCGTTGTCGGTGACGGTGACGATGGCGACGATGTTGCTCGTCCGCTCTTTCAAGCCGCGCAGCATGGTGGACAGGCCCGTCCCACCGCCCAGGACGACGATGCGCTGGCCCTGGGCAAGTGAGCGGCGCTGGAAAATGCGGTCGGCGAGGTCTTCGCGCGCTTCGGGGGCGACGGAAGCCAGCACGGAGCGGTTGAACTGGAAGTAGGAAACGAAGATCAGCAGCAGGCCCAGCGTGACCAGGGCCAGGCCCAGCGGGAGGTAGAGGGCCGGGTCGCTGGTGTCAAAGGGCGTGAATTTGAACAGCCAGTCGGTCAAGTCGTTCAAGCGCTGTAAGTAGTCGCCCCAGGCGATGTTGACGGCCAGGCCGATGCCGGCCACGACCAGGACGATGCCGACCAGTGTCAGCATCATCCAGCGCTTGACGCGCATCCCCGGATAGAGCCATTTCAGCCAGGACCACAGGCCACTCATGGCGCCGCCGCTTTCATCACTCGACTCGCCGCATGGCTTATCACTTGTCCACGTCGCGGTGCTGGACCAGGACGCGATAGCCCAGGCCGCGCAGGTGCGCGCCCAGCTTCTCCGAGACGACCACCGACCGGTGCCGCCCGCCCGTGCAGCCGATGGCGACGGTCAGGTACGCCTTGCCCTCGGCGATGTAGCGCGGGACGCTCCAGTCCATCAGGTCGTACAGCTTCCCCAAAAATAGGCTGCTGTCAGGGTCGCGCATGACGTACTCTTCGATGATCTGGTTGCGGCCGTCGTAAGGCCGCAGGTCGTCCACATAATGCGGGTTGATCAAGAACCGCACGTCGAAGACAAGGTCGGCGTCGAGCGGCAGGCCGTACTTGAAGCCAAACGAGTTCACCGTCACGATCAGCCCCTGGTTCTTGTCCTGGGCGGGCGCGAACTCGGACAGCAACAGGCTCCGCAGCTCGTGGGCGCCCATGTCGCTCGTATCCACGACCTTGTCCGAGACCCCTTTGATCTCTTCCAGCAAGGACCGTTCGGCCCGGACGCCGCCCAGAATTCCGCCCTGCTCGTCAAACAAGGGGTGCTTGCGCCGGGTCTCTTTGAATCGCTGGATCAGGGTGCCGTCGGAGGCGTCCAGGAACAGCACGATTGGCCGAACATTGGCCGCGCGGACGAGGGCCAAGGCCGGCTCCAGGCCCGTGAAGAACGAACCCGAGCGGGCGTCAATGACGACCGCGAGCTGCTCGCCCGGCGGCTGCTCGCCCGCCCCCTGACACTTCGCCACTAGCTCGGGCAGCAAGACCGGCGGTAGATTGTCCACGACCGTGTAGGCCATATCCTCGAACACTTTTGCCGCCGACGCTTTGCCCGCGCCCGACATCCCCGTAATCACGACTAACTGCATCAGCGTTTTCGCTCCCGTTTCGACACCAGGACGTTATTCAAAAGGCCCCCAACGAGGCTCATCACGACCGATCCGAACAGCGGCGCCTGCCACCCGGCAACGTGGAAGCCGGGGACGAACTGGCCGACCAGCCAGAACAAGAAGGCGTTGACGACGAACGAGAACAGCCCCAAGGTCAGGCATGTCAGCGGCAAGGTCAGCACCTTCAAGACGGGCCGCAACACGGCATTCGCGATCCCGAGCGCCACCACGAACAGCAGGGCGCCCTGGACGCCGGCAAGCCCTGGCGCGATCCAAAACCGCAGGCCGGTCTCGGGGTGGCTCACATTGATGTAGTGGCCGAGCAGCACCGTGACGTAGAGGGCGACGGCGCTCAGTATCCAGCGCAGGAGGAGGTGCATGGTGGTCCCTAAAGGTGCGCGTTCGGGTCGTCTACGGACAACCCCTCGCTGCGCGCGGCGGCGTCCAACTCTTTGTCTGCTGAGATGAAGATGAGCGGCGAAAGGTTTGCAGTAACCAGCAACCGGTTGGTCTCCACGCCTGCCGCCAGTTGAACCGCATCATAGCCACGCAGGCTGTGGAGTTGTGCTAACTGAATGGCCAGACCCAGCAGGGCATCCGACACCGCGACGATTTCATAGTCCGTGTTCATATCAGACAGGAACAGCGCACATGAGGAGGCCGCATCGGCTTGAAGGATCGTGCCGCCGCGCACCCTTCGTGTGATGGCCGCGACTACTTCCACCCCGGTCAGGGCAAGGATGGTGACCTTGTTGGCGGGGGCGGCAGTGAATAAGCTCCCCACCCAAACAGAGCCGGTCTCCTGAACGTACCGCTTGACCACGGCGCTACTATCCGCGAAGACGAGTGCCACTCAGCGCCGCTCCCGAATGATCGTTTCCGACACAGGCTCACCATGTACGACGATGCGCGGCCGTTCCGCTTTGCTCGGGTCACGCGGTGGTATGATGTGAGTGACCAAACCTGAGGCGAGCAGGGCTTGATGGAACGCTTCTTCTTTGGCAGCCTCATCGTCCAGCAAGCGGTCCGCCAGCAGTGTGTTTACAAGCGCCTCCATGTCTTTCCCGTCGCGCGCCGCGCGCTCGCAAAGCCGCGCCTCGATTTCAGGTACAAGCGTGATGGTCATCCTGGTTCCCCCTCCCCATTGTACCTCACTTGTCTTATGGCCCTCGCACGTCTTGCGAATGTCTCTGCCTCGAACTCGCGCCCCATCTCCCGAAGAAGCGCGGCGCACCTCTCCAGCGTAGCAGCCACGCGCGGATGGTCGAGTCCTAGAAGTTCCCCACGCGCCGCCAGCACTTGCTTGTGGTAGTGCTCTGCTCCGCTATAGTCCCCGCGTTCGCGGCACCTCTCGGCCAGCCCGTCCAGCGTCCTCAGAATACCGCGGTGCCCCGGCCTCGGCTTTTGGCGGAGCAGGGCGAGGGAGCGCTCTATCAACGGTTCTGCCTCAGCGCGGCGATTGTGAATGCCGCAGAAGAATATGATCTGGTCAAGGCTCTCCGCAATGCGCGGGTCTTCCGCCCCGAGAACGTGTTCGTGGAGACGGAAGGCTTGCCAGTAGGGTGCTTCTGCGTCGGCGTCCCGCAAATCTTTAGCAGCCTTGATGCCCTCCAAGCGCAGACGCCGAACCTCAGCGAGTTGTGTCTCTTGCTCTGCTCCTAGTTTGATAGCCAAGATCAACCCCCTCCCGCTATCTCCTCCGCGCCAGTCTCTGCGCCTTGGCGCGCATTGCCGCCGCGCGCCTGAGTGTGGCCCGCGCTCTTACTTTGCGGCCCGTCACTCTGAGCAAGTCAGCATAGATCGACAGGTTCCGGGACACTTCGAGAGAGTCATTGACCCGGCACCTTTTATGGATTAAGAGCGCATCATGCCAGTGGGCGAGTGCCTTACGCCACTGTTTCTGGTCGTCGTACACCCAGGCGAGCCATTCGTAGCTGATCGCTAGTTCCTCGGGGGCCTCGGGGAAACGCTTGTAGATCGCCAGCGCCCGCCGGAACAGTTTTTCCGCCTCCGCGTAGTGCTTGTTCTTATAGAGGCTGATTGCCAGCATGTCCAACGAGGTTGCGACGTCAGGGTGCTCCGGCCCGAGGACACTTTCTTGCAGTGCCAGCGCAGCGCGCTTCAAGGAAAGTGCGGCGGCGGTCTCGCCCTTCAGATCATGCTCGTCGGCGGCGCATTCCAGGGCGGCGACTTCTCTTTCCAGACGGATTTCCTGCTCCGGCGTTAGGGCTTCCATCAGGCTTCGTCCTCCCCGTGCAGCATCGTGTGGATGGTGGTCGCCAGCTTGCGGTTCATGGCGGGGGCATTGGCGATCTGGTCAACGTTCGCGTGCTTCAGCCGCTCGACACTGCCGAAGAAGTTCAAGAGCGCGCGGCGGCGGGTCGGCCCGATGCCGGGGATGGTGTCCAGGACCGACATGGTGGCGTTCTTGCCGCGCAGCGTCCGGTGGTAGGTGACGGAGAAGCGGTGGACCTCGTCCCGAACCCGCTGCAAGAGGAACAGGGCCTGAGAGTTCCGGGGTAGGACCAGGGGGTCGGACTTGCCGGGCATGTAGATCAGCTCGTACTGCTTGGCCAGCCCGATCATGTTCAGCTCCAGACCAAGCTCGGCGGCGACCGAGACGGCGACCGAGAGCTGGCCCTTGCCGCCGTCAATCAGCATCAGGTCAGGGAGGGTGTTGAACTTGGGATTATCCGACTGGAACTCTTTGAGGCGCCGGGTCAGGACCTCGCGCATCATGGCGAAGTCGTTCGGCTCGCCCGTAGGGGTCGGCTTCTGGATCTTGAAGCGCCGGTAGTCGGACTTCAAGGGCTTGCCGTCCTGGAAGACGACCATGCCGCCGACGGAGTTGCTGCCTTGGATGGTGGAGATGTCGAACGCCTCGATGCGCTCCGGGGGCGAGTCCAGGCCCAAGGCGTCTTGAAGCTCCATCAGGGCGCCCACGGTCCGGTCGTGCTCGGCGGCCGTCGTCGCCTGCATCTGGTCCAGGGCGAGCTTGGCGTTCTGGGAGGCCATGTCCAGTAGCTGCTTCTTTTCGCCGCGCTCCGGCACGGTCAGGGTGACTTTCGCGCCCTTCTTCTGGCGCAGCCACTGCTCGATGATGACGGTCTCTTCGACGTGCGTGGGAAGGACGATCTCCTGGGGGACATAGCTTGCTTCCTGGTAATACTGCTTGACGAACTCGGCTGTGGCCGACTCGATGCCCTCCTCACCCTCCATGCCGTCCAGCAGGAAGTGTTCCTGGCCGATCAATTTGCCGTTGCGGATGAAGAACATCTGGACGGCGCTCTTGCCCTGGTCGTTGACGATGGCGACGATGTCCTGGTCGGTCTGATTGGTGGAGACGACTTTCTGGCGCTCGACCAGAGTCTCGACGGCCTGCACCTGATCGCGCAGGCGCGCGGCCTTTTCGAATTGGAGGTCTTCGGCGGCTTCTTCCATTTCGGCCTTGAGCTGCTTGACCAGCTTGTCCTGCTTGCCGTCGAGGAATAGGGCGACGTCTTCAACCATCTTCCGGTACTCGTCTTTGTTGCCAAGGCCCGCGCAGGGCGCGTGCGGGCAGCGGCCCATCTGGTGATACAGACAGGGGCGCTGGACGGGCGTGTTATCCCAGGACTTGCGGCACGTCACGAGCGGGAACAAGCGGTAGAGGAGACGCAGGCTGTCCCAAACGGCGCGGGAGTTGGTGAACGGCCCGAAGTACCGGCCGCCGTCCTGCTTGACCTTGCGCGTCACCAATAGGCGCGGGAACGGCTCGTTCATGGTGAGCATGAGGTAGGGGTAGTGCTTGTCGTCGCGCAGCCGGACGTTGTAGTGCGGCCGGTGCTGCTTGATCAGGTTGCACTCCAAGACGAGCGCTTCCAGCTCGCTGTCCACCATGATGATGTCGAGATCAACGATGCGCGAGACGAGCTTGCGGGTCTTGGCCGTGTGATTCGCGCTCTTCTGAAAATAGGAGCGGACGCGGCTGCGGAGGTTGATCGCCTTGCCGACATAGATGATCTCGCCGGCGCTGTCTTTGTAGAGGTAACAACCGGGCGAAGTCGGGAGCGACTGGAGTTTTTCTGCGAGCGTGGGGGAGACTGCCATGATACCCCTAGTATACCCGAAAGGCGGACGCCCGTTCGGTATTTCCCTCAGTCCAGGTGCCGCCGGACCAGGGCGAGGATGTACAGGAGCAGCAGGACCAGCAGGGCGAGGAAGGCGTAGTGCAGGAGGCCAAGGACGATGTTCATAGGTTGCCTCTTATGCTGCGCCCGCCCCGATGAAGCGCAGCTCGGCGTCGCCGAAGGAGAGCACGTCGCCGTCGGAGAGGGGCAGGCGGCGGCCCGTAGGAAGGGCGCGGCCGTTGACGGCTGTGTCCCCGCCGCCGTCGAGGTCTTCGAGCAGGTAGGTGGCGGCGTCCGGGGCGATGATCCGGGCGTGCTTGGTGGCGACGGAGGGGTTTTGGAGGATGATGTCGCTGGTCATAGCCCGCCCGATGAGCGTTTCGGAGGCCAAGACGTGCTCCTCGCCGTCCGCCCCGATCAAGCGGGCGCGTCGCAAGGGGAGATGCTGGGCCGGGGCAGGCGCGTCGGCGGTCCGGGCGTCGGCGCGGCTGAACACGAGCTTCGTGGCGCCGACGGTGATCTCGTCGCCGTCTTGCAGGGTGCGGTTGCCGTCAATGCGCGCCGCACCGACCTTGACGCCGTTCGTGCTGCCGAGGTCGTAGAGCGTCCACGCACCGTCGCGCTCGCGCTCCAAGCGGGCGTGGGACTTGGAGGCCATGCCGTCGGCGTCTAAAACCAGGTCGTTGCCGCCGTTGCGCGACCGTCCGATTTGGAAGGTGGGCTTGGTCAAGCTGATATGGCTGCGGCGCCCTTCAGGGGCGGTGACGGCGAGAGACGCCCAGGCGACAGCGGGGACGGTGCCGGCCTCGTCATCGGGGTCGAAGCCGGCCACGGTGGGCAGGTCGTCCTCGGCAGGCGTGACCCGCGCAGGCTGCGGGGAGGCGGCGGGCGCGGCTTTCGGGGCCATCTCGCCTTTCTCGTAGCGCACCCGAACGCGCAGCTTTTCGTGGCGCGACTCGCGCTCGGCTTCGGGGACCTCGGCGATGGTGAAGTCGAGCGGGCCGCGCGTCTTGTAGTTATTCTGGGCCATGAACTTTTGCAAGACGACGACGAGTTCTTCTTCGTCCAGGAACGACAGCAGATACTCGCGCTCCTCGGGGTCGTCCACGGCCAGCTCTAAGATGTACTTGTTCGGGACATAGACTTTGCTGTCGAAACCTTCCTTGCGGTTGTCCTCCATCGCGCCGATAATCTTCCGCAGGACGTCCTTGGGGCGCAGCTCGCCCGCGTCGCCGCCGAAAAGCCCTTCGTACCACTTGCCGAACTTAGAATTGAACCGCTCGAAGATGTCCATATATTTATTGTACCCGACGCGCCGCAGCGGCGGCCATTTCCTGGTCAATGCGCCGGCTCAGGCCGTCCGGGTAGGTCTTGTAGGGCTGGTACAGGTCGGAGTGGCTGCGGCCGGGAATGACCTCGCAGATAGCGTCGCTGCCGACGCGCTTGAAGAAGTCTTGAAGATACAAAACGCCTTCTTCGAGGTGGAAAGTATCCTGGCTGCCGACGAAGACGTGCAGCTTGCCGCGCAGCTTGGGGCCGAGGGTGGACCAGTCCGTTTCTAATCTGCGCCGGATGTCGTAGGACTGCCATGCTTGCAGCACATCCGGGTCGAGCTTGCCCGTCTCGCGGTCGAAGAGAGGCAGTGGACGCCCGTCTTGCCCGCGCGGACTCCAGACCCACTCGAACGAGGCGAACTGCCCGCCATAGTCTCCCTGCACGCGCTCCTGGCGCGCGAACTGCTCCATGCTGGCGATGTCTTTGCCCCCGAGGCGGACGAGGTTGCGCGCGGTGCCATCCGGCTTGACGTAGAAGTTGTCGGTCGAGCCGGGCGTGGCGTTGACGCCGGTAAAGGAGCGGAGGTCAACAGGGTCGGGCGACGTGGACCAAGTCCCGCCAAAGAAGTCTGGGTAGGTCGTCTGGAGCCAGAGCGTACTCCACCCGCCCGACGAGTGGCCGGTCAGGAACCGCAGGCCGGGGTCGGGTGCCAGCCGGTACTTCGCTTCCAATGCGGGGATCAGGCCCTGGGTCAGCGCCGTCCCCCACGGCCCGTTGTTGACCGAGTCGGCGAACGCGGTGTGGCCGGTCGGGAACGAGGCGTCAAGGAAGACATGGACGAACAGCGCGCGCTTGCCCGCCGCCATGGCCGTCACCAAGCTCGGGCCGGCCTGCCAGGCGCTGGTGTAGTCGCCGCCGTAGCCGTCAACGTGGTAGACGGTCGGGAACAAGCGCTTCGGGTCTTTGTCATAGTCCGGGGGGAAGACGACACCTGCGCGCATGACGATGGGCCGACCCCAAAAGGCCGAAAGCAGGGGACTCGTGAACTCCACGCGCTTGATGGAGGCCGTGTCGGCGGGCGCGCGTGGCTCGCCCCGCCGGTCCAGGGCGAGCGCAACGGGGTGGGCGCGGTCCGCGTCCGTCAGCGCGACGACGGGGCCGTAGACGTCGTCGGCATCCTGGTCGTGGTAGGCGTAATCGTGGGTTGGGTCCAGCAGGGCCATGCAATACCAGGTCCCCGGCCCGGCCTGCGAAAAGGGCTTCGGGTAGGCCAGGGCGTCCGGGTCAAAGGTGATGACTTGCCCTGGAACCAGGTGGCGCACCTCAGCAGCGGCGAGCCAGGTTTCGCCCGGCACGAAGCCGACGCGCAGGATACCGTCTTTAGGCCGCGTCCGCGCCATCAGGACGAACAGTCGGCCGCTAGTTTCGCCCGCCGTCAGGGTCTTAGAAAGCGTGACCTGGAAGCGGAGCGGGCCGTCGGCCCAGGC
>JANOOM010000769.1:0-6497 GCA_031421335.1 Armatimonadota bacterium | reverse complement strand
CAACTCCTCGAACGGCACATGAAGTTGTATCCCTTTGCCGGTGCTCACCTTAATCGCGATCTCCCAGGGGCTGGCGACGCTCATCCATTTGCGGTTGCGCTCGTCTTCGATCAGTTCGCGCGCTTTTTGGCTGAGTTCCAGCTTTCCACCGGCGTACCACAGGAACGTGCGCGTATCGAGGAGCAGGTCCATTTCTTCTACTCCTCGAAGTCGGTGATGGGGTCATCGAAATCCGGCGTGAGGGTGAACATCCCCCGCGCGCTCCCGAACTGGGGGCGGGGCTTTTCGCCCCCCGGCGCGTTTTCTCCTCCCAGTGCGACCAGCGCCCGCATCAACTGGGCGGCCACGGCGTCCTGCTCGGCTTCCGGCAACTGGGATACCTGCCCCCAGGCTTTTTCCAAAAGAGCGGTTATGTGCTGTTCCTCCTGGCCCCATTGCACCACGTCGGCCGTGAGAACAGGGGGCCGGAAATATCAGAACGCCCAAGGATGAAGGAGGCGTGAAGAAGAGACGCGGGCCGGTATACTACTGAAGTAATGGAAATCAACCACCGCCCCCTGACGCGCGCCGAGGCCGAGCGGCTGCACCTGGAGCTGAAGACCACCCCGAACATTCTGGGCTACACCGTCCGCGAATTGGAGCGCTTGTCCGACGTCTTCGTCGCCGAGAGCGCCGGGGAGTTCGCGGGGGTCTGCTTCAGCGTGGACCTCATCGCGGGCTGGACCGAGATCGCTGCCCTATACGTTCTGCCAAACTTTCGGGGCGCGGGCCTGGGCGCGCGGCTCTTCCAGGCGGCCTGGGAGCGCGCGCAGGAGCGCCGCCGCCACGTTTACGTCCTGAGCCGCAATCCCCAGGTCGTCGGCTGGATGCGCGACCGGGGCATGACGGTGAATGGCCGGGTGCTGTTCGCACCTCTGCCGGTTCAGTGGTATATGCCGTTCTACATGGCGAGCCGGCACCGCAGCGCCGAGGGCTTCCGCAAGCGCCGGGAGATCCAGAAGTGTCCGCCGCTGCTGCAAGGTATCAAGAGGTTCGCATGAGCCACCAAGTCTTTGGACTCCGGACGATGGTTTAGGTGGTGCTATGACCTGCATTGCGCTAGCTCTCGCGCTTTTCTCTCTGGCTGGCCTCGTGGCGGGCGCCCAGTTCGATGCCAAGCATGGCCTGTGGAGCGGGGTCACAGGGAGCGTGATCGGGGCCGGGAAGCATCTCATTCCCCGCGCGCAGAGCTTGGCTCGTTATGACGCTTCCCGCGAGTGCCGCAGCCGAGACTCCAGGACGAAGGTTCCCCACGGAAGCAGTCCGGCCACCAGGGCAAGGGCGATCTGCCTGGCGGACCAGCGCAGCACGGGCGCGGCCTGGAACACGGCGGCCACATATAGAATGAACAGCACACCATGGATCGGCCCCAAGACCCGGACGTATACCGGCAGTCCCAGCAAGTGTTTCAACGGCACGGCGATGAGCAGCAGCAGGATGTACGAGATACCCTCGATGACGGCGATCTGCCGCAGCCGTTTTTCTGTCGGCGGCTCGGCTTTCTGCGACCCGGCGGGGAGGCTGCCCGCCTCTTCTTGTGTCATGCGCGAACGTAACATGCGTGATCTCCTATCCGAACGGGTAGCGGGGCTGCCCCCTCTCCTTTAAAGAAACACCCTCGCGTCCACGGCGTTCCCGGCCTCCCCCCGTCGCTTCCACCACAGTCATGGTTCTGGGACGGCCAATTGGATATAATTGGCTTTAATCGGGTGCGATTGCGGGTGTGGACATCGAGCGGCAAAACACATCTTTACACATCACGCCGAAAATCCTGCCGCACGTCGAGGCCGCCCTCGCCCGCGCCCGCGTGCTCGCTGAGGGATTCGACGGCGTGGGCGCTCAGGCCGCCCGCGACCACGCGCAGATGTCGGTGTAGCGACTATGGAGTCTCGCCGATGCCCGCGCCTGTAGTCACGCCGCTTCACCTGGTACGCCTGCCCTGAGTGACCGATCTGCTGATACCGTTAGTTCCAAGTCATGTGTCGTGGCCACAGCTTGACCGGATGCGCGAACCTAACCATTCTTTGCCAGAGAGTATGAATTATTTTCCATAACATGTATTGTCCGGCAGAATGTGCCACAGTTATAATAGCAGAGACAGTCACGAAGGAGACGACGCCATGCAACTTACCTCACAGCCGCTCAAGGCTGTTGCTTACTTGTTCATCCTCGGCGGCATCATCTCGCTGATTGATACTGTCGTCGAACTCTTCATCGGCCGCATCAATCTCAATCTCGGCGCTCTCTACATCCTCATCGGTTGGGGGCTGCTGCGTCTCAACCCGCGGTCACTGTCATGGGCCATGTTTTTCACTTGGCTCGGTCTGATCTTCACGCCCATCGCTGCCGTCGCATCCCTGTTCACGCTGAGCAATTTTCAGGTATTCGGGCTATATGTCGGGCGAGCGCCGCACGGCGTTTGTTTCGCCCTTAGCACTGCCATGTTTGCACTGTACTACTGGCAGTACACTGTTCTCAAGAACCGAGAAGTTCGTCAGCTATTTATCTAGCAAACATCGTCTTAACTGATGTCACACATTGGCAGCCGGGCTAGCCGGGCGAGTGGTTCGGACGAGTGATTGAAATCACTCGCTGACGCCGGACCTGTCCAGGGGACAGAAGAACAGCCATACAAGGACAGGACAGCCCTCGGCGACCAATCTCTGGAAACCTGCTCACTTGTCCCTTGGACAAATCCGGCGTCAGCGAGTGATTTCAATCACTCGTCCGAACCACCCGCCCGCATCCCCTAACCTGATACCCCGCGTCAACCCCACAGCACGCCTGAGCGATCTACAGCGTCTCGCCGATGCCCGTGTCCAGCGCCTGCCCGTACTGGCCCGTGGCGAACGGCTCTACGGCGGGGAAAGCCTTCAAACGGAAGGTGAGGTTGAAAGTGGAGCCGGGGCGCAGGCCGTTCGGCGTGTCTAAATACGTCAAGTTCAGCTCATAATCGTGCCAGGACCGCGTCAAGGCGAGGCCTTTATAGTCGAAACGGCTGGTGACGCCGTTGTAGCCGGCGAGGGCACGGATGCGGTAGCCGGCGTCCTCGCGGCGGTCGCGGAAGAAGGGCAAGTTCACGTTGCCGTTGATTGTGGTGTAGCGGTGCAGCATCGGCGAGAACCGCCCCGAGAGGTCCAGAGCCAGCAGGTCGGAACCTCGGACGCGCAGCGAGTTGGTCAGGTCCAGAAGGCGGTTGTTGTTGAGGTCGTAGGAGAGCGTCGTGCGGAAGCGCACCGCCGAGACCGGGACGAAGAGCGCCTGGGCCGAGATGGTCTGGAAAGGGGTCGCACGGTAGCCCGGCGTGCTCCCGGTCCGGTTGAAGTCGAAGCCCGTCCCGACCGCGAGCTGGAAAGCGCGCGACTCCTGGAGGGATAAGTTCAGGCCCGCGAGGTTCGTGTTGCCGGTGTAGTCGAACTGGAACGGCGTGTACCCATAGGGGCGCAAATAAGTGTAAGTCGCCCCCAGAGTGGACTTGTTCCCGACACGCAAGCGGTAGGCGGATAACCCGTTCAAGACGTACTGGGCGGTGTTGTCGCCGTACAATCCCTGCTGGAACGAGCCGCCGTAATCCAGCGTGCTGCGGCCTGTGAGTTTCTGCGTGGTCGTCCCCAGGTCCAGGTTGAACCGGGCGCGCTGGGACTTCGTCAGCGATGACGGCTCGTTGAAGGCGCCCAGCGACAGGTCCATCCGGGTGGTCTTGGGCAGCAGGCGCAGCAGGGGCATCCGCCCCGCGTCCGTCGCCAGCCGCAGCTCGGGCAGCCGCTCCAGGCCGCCCAGGAACCGCGTGGAGCCGCTGGAAGTGGAAAGCTGCGTGTATTTGGTCGCCAGCACTTCCAGGTCGTACAGCTTGCCCCGGTTGCGATAATCCAGGTTCGAGGCGAGTTCCTGGCGGCTCGACCCGCCCAGGCCGCTGAAGCCCGGCGAGTTGAACTGCGAGAAGTCGAACCTGGTTTCGAGCTGCGAGCTTGCCGACTGCTGGTAGGTGTTGACCAGCGCGGACGTCAGGGTCTGCGATTGGCCGAAGCCGAACGAGTTCTGGTTCAAGGTGGTCGTCAGCGATGTGCTCAGGCTGCCGACGCTCCGGGTCAGGGCAAGCGTGGTGTTCTGGGACTGCGACCGGCTCAGGCCCGTGAAATACGAGTTCTGCTGGTACTGTGTGTTCAAGGTCGCGTTGATCGTGCCGAACCGCTGGACGTGGTTCAAGCTGCCGTTGATGTCGTCCGCACCCCGGCTCTTGTCGTGCAGGCTGTAAAAGGTGAACAGCCCCGACCCGCGCGTGGGCCGGTCCGACGAGCCGTAAGACTGGTCGAAGCCCAGGCCCGTCCCCTTTTTCTGGAACTCTTCCACGCGCAGGATGCCCGGCAGAGCCGCTGCCAGGGCGTAGCCAAAGGCGAATTTGATGAAGTAGCCCTCGTCGGGTGTCTGCCCCACCGTCGGGAAGAGGGTCTGCCGCGCCAGCCTCTGATCCAGCGGAATGACGAGGTAGGGGATGCTGAAGACGCGGTGGCCCCGGCGATAGAAGGAGACGTTGCGCCCCACCAGCCGCCGTCCGGGGATGAGGTACGCCTCGCGGGCGGTGAACGAATAGTGCGGGTCAGGGAAGTCGCAGGTCGTGAGCGAAGCGTCACGCGTGTCAATGAAGCCAGGCCGGCCGCGCAGAGTGCCGCCTGAAATGTAGAGCGGCTGGATCAGGCCGATCTGCGCCTGCACCTGCTCCGGCTGGATGACGGTCCGCGCGCCGGTGAGCGTGTAAGTGCCCCGGTTCAGGTTCAGCCGCAGCCGCCCGCCCGGCCCCACTTCCGCCGTCTGGCCGTTCGGCCCGACCAGATGGACCGGGCCGAAGAAGGTGGCGATGCCCCGGTTCGTGTCAAGCTCCGCCTGGTCCCCGGTCAGCAGATACCCCTTGTAGCCGATCACGACGTTGCCCCGGCCGATGACGGTCCCCGCCGTCGTTTCCTCGGTGGTGTCCGCGCTGTAATAAACGTCGGCCGGGTTCGTCGGGCCGTCTTTCAACCCCGGCAACGGCGACTCGCGCGTCGAGGGCAGCAGCGGCCCGCCCCCCGGCGTGATCGGCCCGCCCCCCGGCGAAGCGGCAGTCGACTGAGGCGACGTGACCGGCGGCGCGGCGGACGAGGGCGCCGGCAGGGTGGGCGGCAAAGCGGACGGCGTGGTCGGGCTGGGAGTGGTGGGAATGGGGACGGTGATGGTGGGCGCCTGCGCCCGCCCCCCGCTCGTGGCCGAGAGGAGCAGGCCGCAGGCGAGAAGGGACTGCCGGGCGAAGCGCATGATGCTGTATTATAACACGAGAAAGCGCGCCGGAACATGAAGACGGCCGGCGATTGTATTTGGAGGGCAGGAAAGATATGGGCAGGGCAGGCATGGAAAGTGGGAGGGCAGGCATGGAAAGAGGCAGGGCAGGCACGGGGACCTGCCCCTACGCGCCCCGGTCTCGGTAGGGGCAATCCCCCGTGGTTGCCCTTCTTGCCCTCGTGCCTGCCCTTCTTCTCTTACTTCCTACTCTGCTACTTCTTATTCCAAACTGGAGACAGCGTGAATATGACGGCCATCGCTGCGTAGGACAGCAGGACCGAGCGCTGACTGAGCCGCTTCTCGATGCCGGGCGTGTACCGCTTGGGCACGATCTTGTAGTCAATGACCCAGGCCGCCCCGACCGCCAGCAGCGCCGTCAGGGGGCTGCTCTTGGTGCGGGTGACAAGCAGAGCGCCCTCGTACAAAACGCCCCAGGCGGACATGGCCGTCCCGTTCACGAGTATGCCGATCCGCGACTCGCGCGGGGCGTAGTCTTCGGGCTGCTCTTTGTCGTCGCCGTCCACGATGTGGGCGACGCAGTTGAGGGCGGCCCACGGCGAGCCGTTCTCCTTGTCGCTCGCGAGCATGATGACAGCGTTCGTGGCGGCGGCCAGGGCCAGTCCGGTCTTGAAGCCGCGCGTTAAACTTTGGGTGATGAGTGGGATGAGCATGGTGGGGAGAGTGTACCCTATCCCGTGACAGGCGCGGAACTTGGGTATAATTTCGCCCTATGAGCAATGACACCCAGCTGATCCTGGACACCCTGCGGGACGCGACGCGGGGCACCGAATACGAGAACCGGCTGTTCCTGGTCGGCGGCTTCGTCCGCGACAAGGCCATGGGCCTGCCCTCCGCCAAGGACGACATTGACCTCGTCCTGGAAGGCGACGCCCTGGCCCTTGCCCGCCATCTGCGCGCTCGCGGCGCGGCGGACCACGAGCCGGTCGTCTACCCGCGTTTCGGTACGGCCATGGTGGTTGTCCGGGGCCGTGACGTGGAGCTGGTCACGGCCCGCGTCGAGTCCTACGCGCCCGACAGCCGCAAGCCCGACGTCCAGCCGGGGACTCTTCAGGACGACGCGCGGCGACGCGACTTCACGATCAATACCCTGCTCGAAAACCTGCACACCGGCGAGACGGCGGACC
>JANOOM010000768.1:0-3676 GCA_031421335.1 Armatimonadota bacterium | reverse complement strand
CGCAGCGTTCTGACCGGGCGGCGGCAGCGGACGCTGGAGCTGTCCGGCGGTGAGCGGGATGCCCTCCTGACGGGCGAGCGCTTCTTCGCGGGCCAGGTTCGCCGGCCCCGCCGCCACGAACGCGCGCATCGCCGCCTGCTGGCGGAGGAGGCGCACGACCAGCACGATGCCGAAGATGCAGGCGGCGAAGACGCAGACGGCGCCCAGCCCGACGAAGACACGTTTCATGGGGACATCTCTTTCAGGGCCGCCCGCGTGACGGGGCAGTCGTCTTCGGAGCCGGGCGGCACGGCTTCTAGACCTTGGGCGAGACGGCGCAGGTCGGCGGGCGTGTCCAGGTCGTACCAGGGCGGCGTCAAAGAGACGGAGAGAGTTAGCGCGGCGGCCTTCGCCAGCGTTTCGGCCAAAACTGTCTCGGTGCCCCACGCGATGCCTTCAAACAGGGCAGGCTGCGGGGCGCGCAGGCCAATGAGGAAATAGCCGCCATCTTCGGCGGGGCCGAGCACGACATCGTAGGCTGGAACGGCGGCGAGAGCGGCGCTCAGGAGGGAGAGCGGCAGGTGCGGGCTGTCCGCGCCCAGAATCAGGCAGGGGGCGGGGACGCAGGCCATCCGCGCGCCCAGGTCGCCGTCGCCCTGCTCGGCCCACCGGACATTGGGAGGCGCGAGAGGCACGAGCAGGGCACGGTCGCCGGCATAGTAGACGGTGACGGGCGGCCCCAGCTGGGCGGCCTTCAGCAGCGTGTCCCGGACAAAGGCGGCGGCGAGTCGGGCGGCCTGTTCTTCGTCAAGAACGGGCCGGAGGCGGGTCTTGACGTGGCCCGGTATGGGCGCTTTAGCGAAGACAGAAAGTGTGAAATCGGGGGCCATCGGGGATAGTATAGCGGCCCGGCGGCGGGCTGTCAAGGCGCGACCGCCTTGCGTTTCGGTTGACACCCGCCTGCCCGGTGTGCTAGAATATGAGGAGGTTCCTTTGATCCCACTGCGAGACGACCAGCCCATCAGCACCTTCCCCATCGTCACCATCCTGCTGATTGCAGCGAACGTGCTAATCTATGTCGGCCAGCAGTTCCTGCCGCTGGAGCAGGTGTGGGCGCTGGTGCCATATGCGGTCACGCACAACATAGACCTGAACGGCTCGTTCGCCCACATCGGGCGCGACGGGGTGGCACACCTGGTCCGACTGCCGCCGGGTGGGGCCGTCCAGCTCACGGCGCGCGACATCCCGTATGGCCCCAGCCCGCACCCAGTCTGGCTGACGATTTTCACCTCAATGTTCCTGCACGGCGGCCTGCTGCACATCGGCGGTAACATGCTGTATTTGTGGATCTTCGGCAACAACATCGAGGACGTGCTGGGCCGGGTCCGCTTCCTGCTCTTCTACTTCGCCTGCGGGCTGGCGGCCTCGGCCGCCCAGATCGCCATTAACCCGGACTCGCTAATTCCGAACGTCGGGGCGTCCGGGGCCATCGCGGGCGTCCTGGGGGCATACTTCGTGCTGTACCCGAACGCGCGCGTGCTGAGCATCGTGCCGGTCTTCTTTCTGGGCCTGCTGGCCGAGGTCCGGGCGTTCTGGGTGCTGCTCCTGTGGATCGTGCTGAACATCTTTCAAGGCGTCTTGGGGCTGGGAATGCGGACAGGAGGGGGCGTCGCCCACTTCGCCCATATCGGTGGGTTCTTCGCGGGCGTACTCCTGATCCTGCTACTCGGGGGCCGGAGCCTGGCCGCGCGGCAGCGGCGGCGGGCCACCTACCCGCCCCCGTGGGCTGCCTCTTGATGCCAAGGCATTGACAGAACGCGGCAGTGGCCCTATAATTGTGAGGAAGGAACCAGAGTAGTAATGAGACCGACGAAGAGCTGCTGACCGCGCTCAAGGCGCTGGACTGATAGCTCACCTCTCAGACACGCACATTCTGCTAGCCGCCTTTGCCCACCGTTCCGAAAGCTGCACACCGAGAACCCCTTTTGACCAAACCGAACCTTTTTCTCTTCGTCCTCATCACTCTGGGCCTGCTCGGCGGGCTGGTCTCGGCGTCCCACCGCTGGCGGACCGAGGCGCGCAACCGGCGCGTGGAAATGGTCATTGATTACGGCGACGCCCAGGCGCTTGCCAACACGACCCGAAGGCAGGTGGACGACGTTTTGCAGCAGCTCCGGGCGGCAGGCGTCACGACGGTCGCCGTCACCGAGGATACACTGGGCACCCTGAACGCGAACGGCGTCGTGACGTACAAGCGCGACGGCGACGAGACGCTGCTCTCGTTCGCGCCCGGATTTCCGAGTGAGCGGCCCCGCGTGATCGAGATGCTGGCCCACAAGGCGCCCGGCCTGGTCGTGACGCCCGAGGGGGCGGATGGCCTGCGGGTCGGGTCGCCCTGGCCGCAGTTCAGCACCATCCCCATCGGGCTGGGCGGGGATGCCGTGGAGACGGTCAAGCGGAACGGCCTGCTGGTCGCGCCGCGCCTGGTGAACTTCACCGGGGTCACAGCGGATAACATCGGGTGGGAGCTGGCGCAGACGAAGCAGCAGTGTTCGGATGCCCGCAGCGCCAATGGGGGGAACATCGGGCCGGTCATTTTCGCGGGGTCCTCAGTGCTGGGCAACCGGGGGCTGATCAGAGCGACGGCGGACGCGCTGGCGTCGGACGGCCTTGTCTACGGCAGCGTCGAGCTGGCAAAGACCTTCGGTGACGAGGACCTGTCGCGTATGGCCTCGGCCCGGACTGTCCGCGTCCACAGCATCGGGACCGACGAGATGGGGAACATGGACGAGCCGACGGCCGTGGAACGGTTCGTCCGGGCCGCTAAGGAACGCAACATCCGGGTCTGCTACGTCCGCTTGTTCACCTTCGGGCTGACCAAGGACGCCGACGCGATCCACGCGAACACCGAGTTCGTCGGCAAGATCGTCAAGGGGATGGGCGGAGCGCGGCTGACGGTGGCCGGCCCCGCCCACCCCTATGCCGCCGACCCCGCCCCCGGCCTGGCCCTGCGCCTCTTGATGGCCCTGGGCGTGGCGGGCGGGGCGCTGCTGCTGCTGCGCGTGTTTTCGGGGATTTCGGGGGTGGCCTTCGCCGCCGCACTCACACTCGGAGTCCTGCTGGCCTTCGCCCTGGCCGCGCCGGGCCACACGCCGAAGGGGCGCGAGGCGCTGGCCCTGCTGGCGGCCTGCGTCTTCCCGACGTTGGGCTTATGCGCTATCGCCCTGCCCCGGCCCGACCGCGCGGGTACGACCGGGGCGGCACTGGGCCGCGCCTTCGGGACTTACGTCCGCATGACGGGCGTGACGGTCATCGGGATCGTTTTGGTCATCGGCCTGCTTTCCGGGCGGCTGTTCTTGATCAAAGTGGACGCTTTTCTGGGCGTCAAGCTGGTCTTGATCACGCCCGTTCTGCTGGTCGCCGCCTTTCACGGGCTGGGGCTTGCCGCGCTCGGCCCCCAAGCGGGCTGGGCGGAGCGGCGGGCTGCCGTCCACGACTGCCTGCCGACATTGCCCGCGCGGCCCCTGCTGGCCGGGCAGGTTGCTGTGGGGAACGGGGCCCTCGCCGCTCTAGCATTCCTGGTGGCCCGCAGCGGCAACGACCCCGGCGTCGGCGTTTCCGGGAGCGAGCTGACCATGCGCTCTTTGCTGGACAAGTACCTGTACGTCCGCCCGCGCACTAAGGAGTTCTTGTTGGG
>JANOOM010000767.1:0-4724 GCA_031421335.1 Armatimonadota bacterium | reverse complement strand
GGTGAGTGTTAGAACTGCCCGGGTGAGTGTTAGAACTGCCCGGGTGAGTGTTAGAACTGCCCGGGTGAGTATTAGAACTGCCCGGGTGAGTATTAGAACTGCCCGCGCGAGCGGCGCGTCATCCCTCTGAACCCGCCCTTGACCCTCTTGACCCCTTTGACCCTCTCACCCCCCTCTCATCACACCAATCCCCCGACTACCTTCTCGCCCCACCCTCCCGTTTCGGGAGGGTCGGCGCTTGCGCCGGGGTGGGTTCCCACCCCACCTGGGTACAAAACCCTTAACGATTTACGACAGGGGACTCTTATGGAACGAAGACCATTCGGAAAGACCGGGCTGGAGGTCAGCGTGCTGGGTTTCGGCGGGGCGGAGATCGGCTACCAGAGCGCTGCGTTGGACACGGTGGAGCGGCTCCTGGGGAGCGCCCTGGACGCCGGGCTGAACGTCATAGACACGGCCGAGTGCTACATGATCAGCGAGGAGCTGATCGGCAAAGCCGTCGGTCACCGCCGGGACGCTTTTCACCTGTTCACCAAATGCGGCCACGCTTCGGGCCTGCCTGGCGAAGACTGGGACCCCCAGATGCTGCGCGCGAGCATTGACCGCAGCCTCCAGCGGCTGGGCACCGACCGCGTGGACCTGATCCATCTCCATTCATGCGACGAGGCGAAACTGCGGCAGGGGGACGTGATCGCCGTCTTGCAGGAGGCGCGGGACGCGGGCAAGACGCGCTTGATCGGCTACAGCGGCGATCACACCGCCGCCCGCTATGCGGTCGAGTGCGGCGCCTTCGACGCCCTTCAAACCTCGGTCAGCATCGCCGACCAGGAGCCGATCACTCTGACGCTGCCGCTGGCCCTGGAAAAAGGCATGGGGGTGATCGCCAAGCGGCCCCTGGCGAACGTCGCCTGGACCAAGGAGACCATGCCCGAGGGCGAGTACGCCTACCCCTACTTCAAGCGGCTCCAGGCGCTGGCCTACGATTTCCTGAGCGGCCCGGATGCAGCCTCGGTCGCCCTGTGCTTCACCCTGGCCCAGCCGGGCGTATCCACGGCCATCGTCGGCACGCAGAACCCAGACCGCTGGCTCGCCAATGCCCGCCTGCTCGACACCGGCCCGCTGCCGGCGGCGCAAATCGAAGCCATCCGTGCCCGATGGAACGAAGTCGCCGGGGCAGACTGGGCGGGACAGAGATAGGGACAAGAGAAGAGGGTAGGGACATGAAAAGAGGGTGAGGACATGAAAAGAGGGTAGGGACAGAGCCTCTACCCCTACGTCTTGCAATCCCTGTGTGTGGGGGCTTATCCCCGCCCTCATTGTCCCGGCCCCGCCTAAAATCCCTTGTTGACGTCCAGCCGGAAATTCCCGGTGATGGTACTCGGGGTCCCCTTCGTTTTGCGGGACCAGTTTGTCACCTCGCCGTTCAGAGCGACCGAGTCGGTCTCGTCCATCTTGCAGGTGAAGGTCATCTTAAAGGTCTGGCCCGGAACCGTCGTCCCATCCACGCGCAGCTCGGGGCGGCCCAGCATCAGCGCGATGCTCTCGTGCGGGCTGATGTCGCCCTTGAAGCCCGCGAGCCAGCATTCCAGGCCGCTCTTGCCCGCCCGGTCGTCCGTGTGTTCGTACTCGAGGTTCCAGGCCAATGTCCGGGTCAAGGCGCCGTCCACGCCGTAGTGCGACAGCACGGTGTCGCGGACCGAGCCGTCCGGCTGTTCCTGCTGGTTCAGATAGTGGTAGGACAGCGTGACGCGCTTCAGCCGCATCCCGACGGCATAGTCGCGGACATCGGCCAGGGGCTTGCCCCCCGCCTGGGAGCGCGCCTTGTAGTAGGCGCTGTAGTGCAGCCAGTCGCCTGGCGCGATGCTCGCGACCCGGACGGCCCGGCTGACCAGCGTAGTGCGCGCGCGGTCCCAGCCCGAGTCGACGCCGGTGTATTCCAGATGGACGTGGGTGTCCGGCATGTCCGAGTCGAAGCACAGGGCGCGCGTGTCGCTCTGCATCTTCCCCTGCGATATGATCTGGGCGAGGCTCAGGACAGCCCGAGAGTTCCGCAGTCCGCGCAGTCGCAGGGCGTCCAGGGTGGCTGTCAGATCCCGCTTCTCGTCCCGGCCCGCCCCGCCCGCTTTGGCCGTCTGGGCGTTGATCTCGTCCCAGTGGCCCGCCAGTGCGATACCGCGCTGCGCCTGCCAGTTCATCTCAAGATGTTCTATCGTCCGCTCCGCGCGGTTCCCGTCCTTGCCGGTGGCCGTGAGCTGGAGGAAAGACGCTTTAATGCCCAGCCCCTTTGTTTGTCGGTCTAGGTCCACGCCCAGCGCCTGGTCGGTCACCTTGCCGCCGTCCTTGAGGCCGCTTTGGAGGCTATTGGAGCCGAAGTGGGCCGCGAAGTGGGTGTCCTTGAGCTGCCCGACCAGCCCGTAAGCCAGATGCTGCTCGGCTCGACCCTTGGTGTCGCCGATCATGTTCGCCTCGGCGGAAAAGGACAGGCCCTTGGCGCCCTGCATGCCGAGCTTGAGGTGGTCCGTGGTTGTCGTCAGTGCCCCACTTCCACCCTGCGTCGGCTTCGCGTCCAGCGTGTTGCGGCCCGCCTCGAACAGCAGACCACGCCCAAAGGAGTGCCCCAGCGTCAATGCCTGCTCCGTCGTCTTCAGATGGCTGACACTGTTGTTGTTCTCCTTGAAGGAGGCACCGAAGCTGCCGCGGGCGTCGGTGTGGGCCAGCCCAAAGCCAAGATCGTTCTGCCCGCGCAGCCCTTCCAGCCGTCCCGCCGTGTCCGCCGTCATGCCGGAGGCCAGGCCCAGGGACGGGGCCGCGCCTTTGAGGGCGTCGGCGGCCCCAAAGTCCTTGCCGACGGATTGATAATGGGCGTCCAGCTTCCAGCCCTTGTTCTCAAAGGCCAGCGCCTGCGAGACCGCCGAAGACGCCTTGCTCTTGCCGTGCGCGTCCGGGCCATTGGCGAGATACATCAGGCCGTTCAAGTGGAGGGCGTCATGGCCGAAGGCGAGGGCATTTGAAAAGCCGTAAGTGGCGGCACGCGGTGCGGCGGGCTTGCCGCTTTCGGTGGGGGCCGCGGCAGAAAGGTTGTAAAGCAGGGACACGCCGCTGTTCTGCCCGAATTGGACGTTGAGCGGCAGCAGCAGTGGGGCGGCAGCGGCGGAAGCGGTCGGCGTGGTGAAGCTGTGCGCCAGGGGCACGACGGGGCCGTCCGCCTGGGCGCGAGCCGCCGCAAGGCAGAGCCAGCCAAGGGCGATCCCAAGCCGCAGCGGAGTCCCGGTCGTATTGCCTATGAGATTTTGGGTGCGCGTCAGGGCCATGAGTGTCGGACCGTTCTTGTCATGCCAGCAACGAATATGATGCTATTCTACCCGATTCATACAAAATTCTATCGGCGATCAGGCTGAGAGACAAGAGGGCACCATAAAAGTTTCAGGTGTTTGGAGAATAATCTACCCAATTCGGGCTTTGGAGCGGCCACGGCCGACCAAGGAGCGGCGGGCAGGGCGCGGCAAAGTACCCGTATGTGGGGCCCCCCCCTAAACCGGTATTTTGACGGGGCGTGGTGTGGTTGCTTTCGTATTCCGGCGAGGTATCGTGCCAAAAATGAGGAATAGGTCGGCCCAGAGTCGGGAACATATCAGGCTTTTTTGTCGTCTGCTTTGCAGAGACGGGAACCAGCCTGTCCGATTAAAAGCTCTCCCGAGAAGTTTTGCACGTTTTAGGAACAACTTTATGAGCAACATGACGGAGACACACGATATAATAGTCATGGACGCCCCCGTCCCGCGCCGGGCCAAGCGGCCCCGCATGGTGACGACCGAGACGGGCGTACATGTCCTGCTCGGCCACTACGCCCGGACTCGGGACTGGCGCAGCCGGGAGGTCATCATCGCCCACTACTCGGGTCTGGTACGGTCTTTGGCCGCGCGCTTCTTGTCCCGGTCGGAGACGTTCGACGATTTGGTGCAAGTGGGGGTCATCGGGCTGATCCGGGCGGTGGATCGCTACGACCCCAGCCGCGCCCTGCCGTTCCCGGCCTATGCCGCGCCGTCCATCCTGGGGGAGATCAAGCACCACTTCCGGGACCGGACCTGGTCGGTGAAGGTGCCGCGCTCGCTCCAGGAGCGGCTGCTGTCGGCGCGTAAGGTGGACGCAGCCTTGATGGGGCGGCTCGGGCGGAAGCCGACGGTGGGGGAGATCGCGGCAGAACTTGGCCTGACCGAAGAAGACGTGCTGGAAGCGATGGAAACGGGCCGCAAGACGCGCGCCGACTCGCTGGACCGGCCCCTGGAGGGCGCGGCGGGCGAGGACGGCCTGACTTTGATGGACCGGGTGGGGTCTTGGGACTCCGATATGCACGCCTGGGAGGCGTACACGGACCTGTCCCGCGCTCTGAAGTGCTTGAACCCGCGCGACCAGGAGATTCTGCGCCTGCGCTTCTGGGAGGATCAGTCGCAGACGCAGGTCGCCGAAACGATGGGCCTGTCCCAGATGCATGTCTCGCGCCTCCAGGCGCGCGCCCTGGTCCGGCTAAAGGGGATACTGGCCGATGAGGTGGCGCGGCGGTGAACCCCTCCCGCCTCGTTCCTCGGCACCCTCCCCGAAGCGGAGAGGGTGGGGCGAGAGGGTGGTCGAGGGGTTAGTAGGATGAGTGGGGCGGCTTGAGTTAAGCACTGATGTTACGCGGCGGCTGAGGGACCGGGCCGGGGGAGCCTGGGCGAGTGCCGGGC
>JANOOM010000766.1:0-2452 GCA_031421335.1 Armatimonadota bacterium | reverse complement strand
TTGGCCCGCCCGGTGCGGATGGTGGAAAAGTCGTGCTGGGTGGCATCCACCGTCTTCTGCATTTTCTGCTCGGCGTCTTTGGCGAGATCGGCTAAACTCATGGCA
This sequence comes from Armatimonadota bacterium, assembly GCA_031421335.1. Classification (GTDB taxonomy): domain Bacteria; phylum Armatimonadota; class Armatimonadia; order Armatimonadales; family Capsulimonadaceae; genus JANXMY01. The sequence goes on along the minus strand of JANOOM010000766.1, from coordinate 2,347 downwards.
ATATGCTCCTAATACTGATTTACCGGCAATCCGGCTCAGGGCGCTTCGTCAACGCCCTCGGCGAATTGCAGGTCTTCCGCGCGTGCGACTATCTGTGCTCTCGTTGCGCCGCGTGCATCTGAGAACTCTATTTCATAGGCCCATCGTCATAAACTTCGATGATGTAACCCACGTCAAATTGGGAGGCGTCCCGAGACTGGAAAGAGGATGTCATCAAGCGAACTCGATCGTAATTGTGCAGTATCGCTATCACTCTTCAGTCTTCAATCGGTCCGTTACTTTTCAGGGGTTTCCGGGGCCAATGAAGGACACCAATTAGGTGGGACACAGTCTCGTTTGAGAACACAAGCCAGCGCATTCCTTGTTCTGCGGTGAACGAGTGCAGGAACACATCACCTTAGAAAGCATCTAGGCCAGAGACAAGTTCTGGAAACCCCTGGATGAAGTTACCCTTCCGTCTATTGATCGTCTCGCGGATGCGATAAACCCCTTTAAGCTCTTTGACAGGTATCAACCGTGATGGACGTATGTATGGTTGCAGCCTGGGAAGGTCATCCCAGAACTGCCGAGCTAAACTGCCGCCGGGCTGCCGCTCAAGAAGAGTGGTCAGCAGATCATCAGCTTCCATAGCTAAGGTTTACGCATCTTTGGCGACGAGTGTTCCGATCCGCGCCCCCTCGGCGACGCGCTGGATGTTGCCCGGCACGTTGATGTCGAAGACGACGATGGGCAGGTTGTTTTCCATGCAGATAGCCATCGCCGTCAGGTCCATGACTTTCAAGCGGCGATCAATGGCGTCGGCGTAGGCGATGCGGTCGAACTTGACGGCGTCCGGATGCTGGCGCGGGTCCTTGTCATAAACGCCGTCCGTGCCGTTTTTCGCCATCAGGATGGCCTCGGCGCGGACTTCGGAAGCGCGCAGGGCGGCGGCGGTGTCGGTCGTGAAGAAGGGATTACCCGTCCCGCCGGCCAGAATCACGACCCGTCCTTTTTCCAGATGGCGCAGGGCGCGGCGGTTGATGTACGGTTCGGCGACGGTCTGGATGGGGACAGCGGTCTGGACCCGCGTGTCTATGCCGTGCTGCTCTAAAGAGTCTTGCAGGGCCAGGCCGTTGACGACCGTGCCGAGCATGCCGATGTGGTCGGCAGTGATGCGCTTCATGCCGGCCTTTTCGGCGAGCTGGCCCCGCATGACGTTGCCGCCGCCGATGACGATGGCGGTCTGGACGCCGCTGCGCTGCAAGATGGCCACCTCGGCGGCCATCTTGTCAACGGCCTCATAGTCAATGACCCCGTGGCTGCCGTCCCCGGCGAAGGCTTCGCCGGAGAGCTTAAGCAGCACGCGGGACCACTTCATCTTTGGAGAAGATGTGTCCGCCATAAGCTAAGACGCCTCGCCGATCTCGAAGCGGACAAACCGCTTGATCTCGGCCTTGCCCTTGATGAGCTGCGCGACGGTCTGCTTTGGCTCGCGGACGTAGGGCTGCTCCAAGAGAACGGTCTCCTTGTAGAAAGTGCCCACGCCGCCCTCGATGATCTTGTCCAGAATCTCGGCCGGCTTGTTCGCGTTCTTCGGGTCGGCGGCTGTGCGCGTCTTGACGATATCGCGCTCTTCGGCCAGCTTGTCGGCGGGAACCTGGTCCTTGCTCAAGAACTTGGGCTTGGCGGCGGCGATATGCATGGCGACTTCGCGGGCGAGCGACTTGACTTCCATGCCCTCGCCGGTCAGCTCGACCAGGACGCCGATCTGGCCGCCCATGTGGACATAGGCGTCCACGGTCCCGTCTTCGGTCTGGTAGGCGGCGAAGCGCTTGAAAATGATGTTCTCGCGCATCTTAGCGAACACGTCCTGGATGCGGAGCTTGGCCGGCTGGCCGCTCTCGGTGTGGGTCGCTTCCAGAAGCTCGTCCACCGAAGACGCGCCGGGGTTCTCGGCGGCGTGCTTCGCCATGTCCCGAACCAGGGCGACAAACTCTTCGTTCTTGGCGACGAAGTCCGTTTCCGAGTTGATCTCGACCAGAACGCCCAGCTTGCTGTGTTCGCGCACGAGCGCTTCGACGACGCCTTCAGCGCTGGTGCGGCCGTCCTTGATTGTCGCCTTGGCGTTCTTCTCGCGGAACGCCTTAATGGCGGCGTCCATGTCGCCGCCGGCCTCGGTCAGAAGCGGCTTCGCTTCCATCTGGCCGGCCTGTGTCTTGTCCCGAAATTCCTTGACCATGGCGGCCTTATTTTCTGCCTTGTGTCTGTTCCTTCTCGGGGGGGGGGGCACCGGCCGTGGCTCTCGCTGTCAATGGCGCATTGATGCCGGCAGTGCACCCTCGTGCAGGCGGGCGCGCAGCTGCTGCAG
>JANOOM010000765.1:0-5226 GCA_031421335.1 Armatimonadota bacterium | reverse complement strand
TTGGTGCCGCCCTGCCGTAACGCCGCCCCTTTGACAAAACAGCCGCCCAGTCATCACACAGAACTTACCGACTACTCTCTCACCCCACCCTCCCGTTTCGGGAGGGTCGGAGCGACAGCGACGGGGTGGGTTCAGGACCTTACACCATGCTCAAACTCACCACAGCCGCCCAGATGCGCGAGATGGACCGGCGCACCATCGAAGACTACGGCGTCCCCAGCCTCGTCCTGATGGAGAACTCCGCCCTGCGCGTCGTGGACGTGATCGCGGACCGCTTCGGACCTTTGCGCGGCAAGCGGGTCGGGGTCGTCTGCGGTAAGGGCAACAACGGCGGCGATGGCCTGGCGATCGCGCGGCACCTGGCGACGCGGTTTGGAGCGGAAGTCGAGGTATGGCTGGCCGCGGACACGCAAGCGCTGACCGGCGATGCCGCCGCGAACTTCAAGATGGCGGTCCGGTTTGGGCTGAACTTCCTGACCTCGGACGCGCCCCCCATAAGCGGCGGCAAAGCTGGGCGGGCGGAACTCATCATAGACGCACTGCTCGGCACGGGTATCCGGGGCGGCGTCACGGGCGAGTTTGCCGAAGTCATCAACGCCATGAACGGGGCCGGCTGCCCCATCGTCGCCGTGGATGTGCCGTCGGGGCTTGATGCCGACACCGGCAAAGTGGAGGGCGCCTGCGTCCGAGCAACGCTGACCGTGACTTTCGCGCTGCCCAAGATCGGCCTGATGGTCTACCCCGGCGCCGAGTATGCCGGGGCGCTGGTCGTCGCCGACATCGGGATGCCGCGTCCAGTGATGGCGGCGGACGACGTGCTGGTCTCGGCGACCCAAGCCGCCGACATCGCTGAATGGCTGCCCAGACGGGTCAACGGACGGGACAGCAACAAAGGGCAGTTCGGCCATGTGACCGTCTTCGCCGGGTCAGCCGGGTTCGTCGGGGCGCCCTGCCTGACTGCCGAAGCGGCGGCGCGGACGGGCGCGGGGCTGGTCACACTGGCCGTCCCCGAAGGCATCCAGAGCGCCCTGATGGCGCGCGTCAGCCCGGTCGTGATGACGCGCGGCCTGGCGCAGACGGCAGCAGGGACGTTCGCGCAGTCAGCGGTCGAGGCCGCCCTGGCATTGGCCGCCAAGGGCACGGCGGCGGCGCTCGGACCGGGCCTGGGCGGGCCGGACAGCGAGGAAACACGCGCCTTCGTGCGCGAGTTCGTCGCCCGCTGCCCCGTGCCGCTCGTGATAGACGCCGACGCCCTGAACTGTCTGGCTTTGGAGCCGGACCGGGGCGCGTCCGTCGTCAAGGGACGGCCCGCCGCGACCGTCTTGACCCCCCATCCTGGCGAGATGGGCCGCCTCCTGGGGACGGACACTAAAGCTGTACAGGCGGACCGCCGTATCGCCGCCGAACAGGCCGCGTCGTACTATGGCTGTCCCGTCCTGCTGAAAGGCGCGAGAACGCTGATCGCTGACCCGGACGGGCGGCTCGCCGTCAACACGACCAGCAACCCCGGCATGGCGACCGGCGGGTCGGGGGACGTGCTTTCGGGCGTGATCGCCGCCCTGCTCGCCGCAGAGCTGGGAGCCTGGGCGGCGGCGGCAGCGGGCGCGTTCCTGCACGGGCTGGCCGGGGACCTCGCCGCCGCCGGGTTGGGCGGGGCGGCCGGGCTGATCGCCACCGATCTTATCAAGTATCTGCCCGCTGCCATCGCCCGCTGCCACGAGGTCCCCTACTTATGACCCGACTTGTTACACTCTTCTCGCTGCTGCTGCTGGTCTCGTCCGCCCAGGCGGCCCCGCCGCTGACGCTGACGCTGCCGGATGGCGGCGCGTACTCCTACTGGATACAATCCAAAGCTGGCGTGGTGACGAACCTCCCGGTCAATATTTCGCGTATCAAGAGTGTCAAGATCGCCGCGGCATTGGCCGCCGGGGACCGCCTGCTGGTGCTGGACGCCCACACCGGGCAGGTCGCGACCCGCGTCGTTTCAGTCGGGGCGGGCAATCTGCCGGCCCCCATCGCGCTCTCGGTGGCGGACTTCCAGCCGGTGGCCTCGCCGGCCGCCGTTGCCGCCCCTTTGGCAGCCGCCGCCCCTCCGCCCCCCGCGCCCGCCCCTGACCGGGGGGGCGGCGTCGGGCGGCTGGTGACGGCCTTGTTCAGCCTGATCCTCGCGGCGGGCGTCGTGTGGGTCCTGGTCCAACTGGTCAAGACGCGCGGCGAGCCGCTGCGCCTGGTGGCCCGGCGTTTGGGCGTCGAGACCTCGGAACCCGTCCCGCTTGAGGCGGACGACCTGGAAACGACGGTGGCCTACACGCCGGCCAAGCGCGCGCCCGAACCCGTTCCCGAAGAAGCCGGCCTCGCCGTCGCCCCGATGGCCGTGCCCATGGCCGCCCCGCCCGGCCTGGAGATGGCGCTGCCCAGCGGCCCCGCCTTGATCGGCTTGCAGGGGATCGCAGCGGGCAGCATGTTTGCCTTGACGGCGGGTGATCTGACCATCGGGCGCGACGGCGAGAGCGAGATCATCCTGGCCGAGAACACCGTCTCGCGTCAGCACGCCCGCGTCCAGCGCGACGGCTCGGGGCAGTGGACTTTGCTGGACCTCGGCAGCGCGAACGGTGTGTACGTCAACGGCATGCGCGTCCAGCGCGCGATACTCAGCGCGGGGGACGAGGTCAAGATCGGGGATAACTATTTCCGTTTCCACACGGACTAAGGAGCAACAATGATGAAGAACTATTCGCTTGCGGCGGCGGCCCTGCTCGCCATCTTCCCTGCGGTCGCACACGCGCAGGCCGCCCCGGCCGCGCCCGCGCCGGTCACGCTGCGCCTCAAATTCACGCCGGGCCAGACGCTGTACTACTCGATGGTCTCGGACACGAACGGCACCGTGCTGATGGGCCAATCGGCGGCCGGAATGCCCATCCAGGTCCACACCAAGATGCTGATGCACCAAACGGTGAAAAGCGTCCGCGTCTCCGACGGTGCGGCGACAATGGATGTCGGCATTGACTCGATGAGCCTGGGCATGAACGGGAGGGCGCTCCCCATGCCGGCCGACAAGCTGAGTCAGATGAAGACATTGGGGACGATGCTGATTTTGCCGACTGGCAAGACGCTTTCCTTCACTCCGAGCGCGGACATGAGCGCGGCGGCCCCCGCCATGCCGGGCATGGACATGAGCCACATGAGTGCGATGAGCAGCCTCGGCCAGTTCCCGGACGCCCCGGTCAAGAGCGGCGACACCTGGAAAAGCGCCGTCGTCATGGGCATGATGGGGGCACAGGTCGCCGCCGAGTTCACGCTGACGGGTGTGGACACGACGGGCGGCAAGACGGTCGCGATCATCGCGCAGACGACGAGTGGCACTTTCGACACTTCCGCCACCGCCGCCGGTGGGGCCGCCGCACCTGCCGCGCCCATCCCGGCGGGCATGGCGATGACGGGGACCGTCAGCGGGACCGGGACACTGCGTTTCGACGTTGATGCGGGGACCATCGTGGGCCAGACGAGCCGCGCGAGCATCACGATGACGATGACGCCGCCCGGCGCGAACGGGCCTGTCGATATGAAGATGAACGTGCGTTCGACCCTCGCGCGCGCCTCGGCGCCCACCCCGGCCGCGAACCCGGCGGTGCAATAGGGGACGGCGAAAAAAAGGGCGGGGACTGTGCCCCCGCCCTCTTTTTCGCTCGCCTTCGTCAGCCCACGGCATCTAAAATCTGTTCGGCGACCTCGCGCTTAGTCAGCAGCGGCAGGGACACTTCGCGCCCGTCGCGCGCCAGCAAGGTGACGATGTTGGTGTCCCCATCGAAGCCCGCGCCCTCTGCCGAAACGTCATTGGCGACGATCCAGTCTAGGTTCTTGGCGGCCAGTTTAGTGCGCGCATGGCCCAGCACGTCCTCGGTCTCCGCCGCGAACCCGACCAGCGTCTGGCCCACGCGCTTTTCGCGCCCTAGGCCTGCCAGGATGTCGTCGTTTGCGGCCAGCGGCAGGGTGAGTGCCCCCGCCCCTTTGCTGACCTTCTGGGCCGCGTACTCGGCGGGCCGGAAGTCTGAAACGGCGGCGGCGGCGAGGATGAGGTCGGCGCTCGGCGCATGGAATCGCACGGCGCTTCGCATCTCAGCCGCCGTCTCGACGCGGACCATTTCGATGCCGCTTGGTGCGGCCAGAGCGGTTGGCCCGGAGACCAATGTGACGGACGCCCCGCGCACACGGGCGGCTTCGGCCAGAGCATAACCCATCTTGCCCGACGAACGGTTGGACAGGAAACGGACCGGATCAATTGGCTCGCGCGTCGGGCCGGCTGTGACCAGGACACGCCGGCCCGCCCACGTCCCGGACCGGGCGAGCATCTCCTGAATGGCGGCGAAGATGGTGTCCACATCGGCCATGCGGCCCACACCCTCGGTGCGGCAGGCGAGCCGGCCCGTCGTCGGCTCGATGAAGAAGTAGCCGTAGTCGCGCAGCTTCGCGAGGTTCGCCTGCGTGGCCGGATTGTTCCACATACCCGTGTTCATGCCCGGCGCGAGCAGAATGGGGGCGGTGCAGGCCATCGCCGCCGCCGAGAGCATGTCTTCGGCGATGCCGTTCGCGAGCCGGGCGATGGCGTTCATGGAGGCCGGGACGATGGCGAGGAGGTCGCAGTTGCGGGCCAGCCAGATGTGGGCGATCTCGCCGGGGAACGGCTCTTCAAACGTGTCGATGGGGCAGGGGTGGTGGGTGAGGGCACGGAACGTGGCGGGCTGGACGAAGTTCGCGGCCCCCGCCGTCAGGACCGGGTAGACCTCGATGCCGCTCTTGACGAGCCGGCTGGCGAGGTCGGCGGCCTTGTAAGCGGCGATGGAGCCGGAGACGCCCAAAACGACGCGCTTGGGCGCGGGGACGTTGTCAGCCATTGGAAGCCCCGTTATGAATGCGGCAGTGTTCGGCGCGCAGGACGGCCCGGATGGCGTCCACGGCGTCCTCGACGCTGTCATTGGTCACGGCATAATCGTAGTGAGGACGCTGATCCATCTCCTTGCGGGCGTGCAGCAGGCGCTTTGCGATCTGGTCCTCGCTGTCGGTGCGGCGGTGGCGCAGGCGGCGCTCCAGCTCCTCCAAAGATGGTGGCTGCAAGAAGACCAGCACGGCATCGGGAGCCTTCTCCTGGACGATCAGGCCGCCCTGCACCTCGATCTTGAGGATGACGTCAATGCCTTTGTCGCGCCGCTCCGAGACCCAGGCCCGGGG
>JANOOM010000764.1:0-2114 GCA_031421335.1 Armatimonadota bacterium | reverse complement strand
TTGGCGCGGTTTCAACCGCCGGCCTGATGTGTCGGTGAAGAACCTTCATATTACGTTCCTTAATATCGCTTGCAGCCTCTCGTAATCGTTCGCCATGAACTTCGCTAGCGTCTGGCCCGCGCGCAGCAAAAACGCCTGGTCATCCGGGTGCGACTCGCGTGCCTGCCGCAGACAGGCCGCCGCCAGCTCGTCGGAGGGCACCCCGGCCAGCGCGCCGCCTGAAGGCAGCAGGATGGACCGCAGGAACGACAGGTCCTCAGTCAGCAGCCGCGTCTCGTCGGGCGAACACGCGTAGACCCGGCCGTGGATGCGCGGCGGCAGGGGCGGCAGGTGGCGGCGCAGGGGCTTGTCGCCGCCCTCGCTGTAGGCGATCAGCAGGCCCGAGAACTCCGTCCTCAGCAGCTCGAAGATCTGCGGCTGCCGCTTCCGCATCTCGTCCTCGTCCTCAAAGCCCAGGGCAGACGGGCGGCGGTTCGGCTCCAGGGAGGCCGTGTTCGCGCCGTAGACGAGGGCATAGACGGCGGCGGCCATGCCCGTTCCCGCGCGGGCGGCGCGCGGCGGGGCCGCGTCGAACGGCAGCGCGAACGGGTCGTCCTCGTCTTCGGGCGGTTCGGCGGCGGCGGGCGCCTCCACTTGGGCGGAGGGCTTGCCGATCTTGACGAACGAGCCGAAGGGGGGCGGGTCGTAAAGGCGCGGGACGATCTCACGCGGCACTTCAAGGCACTGGGCGATGAAGGCGGTCGTGCCGGACTCGATGATCTCGCCGATGGGTTTGTTTGTCATAAGATTAATGCGGACCAAAGAGGCCAGATGCCCAGCCGATACAGGCTAGAAGCGACAACACCAGGCTCCACACAAACCATAAGAGGATGGTTCCAGCCTTGGTGCCTTCCTGCGTCAAATGCGGCGGTGATTGCTGGTTTATGTCTTCCCAGGTGTTCGGTGTGGTCTCCACCCACTGCGCGGGCGTATGGGTGGCCTTCCAGACCTCCCACGGCACTGCCTCGTCTTCTACGCTCCGCTCGCGGCGCTCCGCCTTCGTCAGCCGCGCCCCTGCCCGCTGCTGCTGGACCTCAGCGAGTTTGGCTTCTTCCTCGGCGAGCCGGCGCATGGCTTTTGCCAGCTTCCTTTCGCGGGCGAGTTCAGCTTCCTCTTCCAGCCGCTGCGCGCGCACCTCGGCCAGCAGGCGCTGGACCTCCTCGACGGGGATGTCTAGGCCCTCGGCGACGTCGGGCAGGGCGGGCCGGTCGGTCAGGCCGGTCTGCTCCACGCGCTCCTGCTGCCACCGTGCGATGACGGCGCGGGAATCGTCCGCCGTCAGGCGCTGAGTGCGGGGAGCGTCTTGGGGAAGCGCATTCGGGTTATCGTGTTGCAGGCCCATTGCTCTTGTTATACCCTATGAGTGCCCGTGCAGGGTCAGTCAATCTAGGGGCACATTCGTTTTCGTGATCTCCGTCTCCACCGTTGAGACCATTGTCAGCGGGTCGCCAGGCCTCAGGGGCGCTGGGATCAGCAGCGACGGCAGCGTCACCATGGCCGGAAGCGCCTGGGTAGTCGTCAGCGTTTCCAGGGTCTTGACGGGCATTCCGAGCTGCGGGGCGAACCAGGAGGTCCGGCTGACCTTGACGCCGTCGGAGTTCGTGTGGCCCTCCACGCACCGCCAGACGGTGAGCCTGCCCAGTGCGGTATCCACCACTTCCGACCCCTGCACCGTCATGGTTTCGTCGGTATACTCGTTGTCGTCGAAGTCCAGGCGCACGGTTTGGGTCATCCCATTCGACCAGGCCCCTGGGGTATCCACCTTGGGCAGCAGCACTCGGCGCGCGCCCTTGCTCGGCCCCTTATCGTCCGTTAGAAGGCAGGTCGTTGCCCTCACCAGGTCCTGCGAAAAGTCCCTGTGCTCCGTGTGAGTGACGGATCTGCTCCGCCCCCGGTGGGAGAGCGTCACGGCCAGAGTGTCGTCCTCGGTATAGGTATTAAGTGGGGTACCGGGGGCAGCGGCGCTGATGACAGACCGGAGGGTGCCGTCTCTGAGGGTGATGGCAGTGCCGTCGCCGAGCAGGACGGTCATGCCTCCGGACATCACCACAGACCCGCTCGCGCGGTATTCCCAG
>JANOOM010000763.1:0-1870 GCA_031421335.1 Armatimonadota bacterium | reverse complement strand
GGGCAAGGCTTATGTCCAGCCCGCCTACCGTTTCGATGTGCATCTGGGCAATCCCTTGGGCGGGTCCGTGGCGCTGGCCTACTACATCGCCGCGTCCCAGCGCACCCCGGAACCCATCCTCAATGAGGCAGCCCGGTCGCTCACCCCGAAGGACCTCCTGCCGCCGGATAACGCGGGGGCGACTCCGGGCCTCAGCACACGCGCCCTGGGCTTGCCTGGGCTGGGCGGCGGGCCGGTGGCCGCCCCGCTCATCGCCCCGCTTATCGCCGCTCCGGGGGGCGACCCACTCGGGTACGGCATGTATGTGGTGCGTAAGGACCATCCCTGCTGGGTCAGCGACGCCTGGGGGTTCCACCTCAACCTGGACTTCGGCAACTTCGTGCGCCGGTTCTGGGACGCGAGCACGCCGACCACTCAGCTCGACCAGTACTTCTACGACTACCCCTGGATGTGGGAGAACGACCCGACTGACAGCGTCCCGGACGACAGCCGCTTCTTCGTCGGCACCAACTCCTTCGACCTGATCGAAGGCCACGGGGCGCCATGGGAGATCACGACGCTGAGTAACTACGGCGACATCATTGACCTCAATGGGATCGCGGGCTACGGCGGCTACAACGGGCTGGACGGTCAGACGGCTTATGTCGCCTGGCACTCGTGTTTCGTCATCCCGGCGCCGGGGGATTCGCACTTCGGGGCATACTCGCCCGGCGCCAGTCCGTTCGATGTCTGGTTCACGATCTTCCAGGGGATGCGCGGCACCTATGGCTCGCACACCTCCATGTTCATCTGCGATGGGGTCGGCCCGGCCTACGGCTTCAGTGCGGGCATGGGCGTCCCCAACCTGACAGCCTGGTTCCATGCCGAGGCCAACAGCGTCGTCGGGCATGGTGCAAACGACGAGGACTACGCAGGCGCCGTCGTCATCAGTGGTCACGAGGGCGACCGCATTTACGACACGTCGCCGCTGCCGCCGCCCGGCTCTCTGACGATCTGGTGGCAGCATCCCTAACCGACCATGCCAATGGCCCCTGCCCAGGCGGCACCCCAAACGGGGTGCCGCCTTTTTTAGCGAAAAGCGCGGAAGCCTTCCCCAAACTAGCTCGAGGCAGCCGGGTCCTGGGAAAGATTCTGGAGAGGGTCTGGGTCCATGGGTGCCGCAGGGCGGGTGCGGTGCGGGGTAGCAAATGCGGGCACCCCGCCCGCGCCCGGACACCGCCCGCCCGTGCCTACCCGCGCGCCACGCCCAGGACGCGCCCACGCACGCGGAAGCACTCGGGGTCGGCGATGAGAATGGGGGCGAAGAGGGGGTTCGAGGACAGAAGGAAGAGGGCGCCCGAGGCGGCGCGGGCGACGCGCTTGATGGTGACCGAATCGTCGTCAGTGTTGAGGCAGACGAGGACGGCATCGGGGTCGTGGTGGTCCTGGGGGCGGACGACGATGAGATCGCCGTCACCGATGCCGTCGCCGGTCATGCTTTCGCCGTCCACGCGCAGCAGGAACAGGCCGGAGACGGCGGGCAGGTCGTCGGCGGCGAGGTCCAGGTGTTCCTCCACGCGGTCGTCGGCCAGCACGGGCGTGCCGGCGGCTGTACGCCCGCGCAGGGGCAGGCGGATGGTCTTGAAGGAAGCGGCGCGGTCGGCCAGCCGGAAGACGGGGAGCAGGACGGGGACGGGTATGGGCAGAACCGGCGCGAAGTCCAGGGTTCCGGCATAAACGCGCCGCCCGCCCGTCAGGTCACAGGGGAAGGAGGGCGGAGAGGGGAAGGAGGGCGAACACAAGGTTCGCCCCTACGGATTGACGGCGTAGGGGCGCGATTTATCGCGCCCTCTCGTCCGCGCCCTCTCGTCCGCGCCCTTTCTCGGTCTTT
>JANOOM010000762.1:0-1821 GCA_031421335.1 Armatimonadota bacterium | reverse complement strand
GGTGGCTTTGGCCTGCGCCTGCGCTTCTGGCCGATGCCCTACCTGACGATCCTGCCCCTGCTCATCCTGCTCCTCATACTCGGCTCCGGCGGGGCGGACGACCTCGTCGTTTCCGACGCGCAGCACCAGGAGAACGACACTTACTGGATCGTGAATTCGTCCGACAAGCCCGCGCAGGGGGCGGGGTCGGCGAAGCAGGCGACGCTCCAGTGGCACTCCTCGACCCCGCTCCTGCGTGTCACCGGCGAGAGGGTCGGCAGAAGCGATGCCGAGTCGGGCGGTTCTTCCCTCAGCCGGGTCGTGTTCGGAACGTCTTCCCTGGCGCAGTCGGTCCCAGTCAGCCGGCAGGAGCCTGATGTGGAGTACCACTACAAGGTCAGCCGCCTCATCGGCGGGGGCGACAAAGACACGTTCGTGCATTATATCTACACCCGCGACGACACGCCGCTCAGGGCGGCTTATCAGGACGCCGGCCACCGGGCCTATGTCCCGGTTACAGGACCCGAGATCACGGTCACGGTCCCCAAGCACGGCTACGCCCACCTCAGCCTCTCCAACACGGCGGTCACCCGGCACAACGACACACTCGACTTGAACTACTGGATCGTCCACCAGCCGGACGCGAAGACTTCCGCCTTCCGCCTCACCAGCATCGTCCCACAGGGCACGATCGGGCAGCAGACGTCTAAGACTCCCTTGATCTCGCTGACGGGCAGAGATGACCTGGACGACGACAAGATCGTCATCGTGACGTCGGACGCGAGCCGTCCCCTCCTGACGATCACGCTCAAAAAAGAAGGGGCTTCCCAATGAACCTGCTGCACCCCGAGGTCGAGATCACGCCGGGCCGGCGCGGCAAGCAAGGCTACCAGGAGCGCGACAAGATGGCCGGGAGCGCCGTCCTGCGCCTCGTCAACGAGACCCCGCAGGAAAACGCTTACACAGTCAAGATCCGCTGTGATGCCCCCTTCTGGCAGGAGAGCTGGTACAAGATCCGGTCCGCCGACACGCCGGCGAACGCCCCCCTGGCGGGCCAGGCCGACATTCTGGGCCACAACGGGCACTCGATCAAGGTCTTCGTCCCGCGCGGGGGCACGCGCGACATCCTCATCCGCTTCGACGTCCCGGAGCGCCCCGAGTCGCGGGCGGGCCGCTACGACTACGTCATCGAAGTGGAAACGCAGGTCACACAGGCGCAGGAAGGGGGCGCGCGGCGCCGGGACCGGCTGACCTCAATCCCCCGCCATCGCCAATGTCCGCCCGTTCTACAAGTGGAGTTTGGACCTGACGCCGGAGCAGCAGCGGGCCACGCGCCGCCGCCGGGCGGGCGACTTCGAGGTCATCGTCACCAACGAGGGCAACGACTGGCTGTACTGCGATCTGCTGCTGCCGCGCCCCAAGGACCTGCTGCTGGAGTGCCCCACCTTGCGCCTGGCCGTGCCGCCGCCGGAGCCGGGCGAGATGCTGCCGAATGTTGACATCCAGGAGGGTGCCCCTGGCACACAGCGGGTCGTCCCTCTGCGGGCGACGACCCGGCTGAAAGCTTTCCGGGGCGACCCGACGCCCCAACCGCTGACGATCTCCGCCACCCGCGTGGATGCGCCCTCCCTGGCCCCCCCGGCCGAAGACGGCTATCTGAGCCTGGGGTCGGTCGTCGCCGTCGCCGCCAACCCGCCCGACGTGCGCCCCGCTCCCACCGACCGCGTTCTCGTCTACATGCCGCCCATCCCGGCCAAACTGCTGGACTTCTTCAGTCGCGGCGCGGGCCACCTGCGGAACTGGATCGCGCCGGTCCTGATGCTCGCGATCGCCATCCCGATG
>JANOOM010000761.1:0-4936 GCA_031421335.1 Armatimonadota bacterium | reverse complement strand
TTTGGCCGGGTAGTCGTTGCCGCCGGGGAACAGGGCATCCCCGATGAAAAGCATCTCGTTGAGTGAGATACCAAGAATATCGCGCAGCTTTCTGATTCCATAGGCTTTGTCAATGCCGGGTTTCGTGACATCAATGGACGTCGCGCCCCCCATCCGCACAGAGAACTCGGGGATCAGCCCGGTCAAAATGGCGGTGATCTTCTTCCGCTTGGCGAAATCCGGGTCCCATTTCGCCTTCGCCTCTAAAGGAGCCTGCTGGCCCAGCGCGGAAAACGTGATCTGGCTGCCCCGGTCTTCGATGATCTCCCCCCAGACCTGTTCGGCCTTGTAGCCCGAATCGCCCAGCGCCTTGTGGAGCGAGGTGATGATCTTCTCTTTTTCCGATGGGATGAAGTCCTCGGAATAACGCTTTTTCCATGCCCCCTCGTACTGATAGAACTTCGTGCCGCAGGTCGGCAGGAGGGAGAGACCCGTGAGGCGCGCGTCTGTTGGAAGATGGGAGAGCAGTTGTTTCTCGAACTGCGGCCAATCGCCGCCCGAGATCACGGACACTTGGGCGACTCCAAGAAGGTCGTGCAGCAGCGCCGCCATCTCGCCGTCCAGAGAGGACTTGCTCTCGGCCAGCGTGCCGTCCAGGTCGAACACGATCAGCTTTTTCATGGGGCTATTTTCCTTCCGGCAGCGAAATCTCCAGCAGGGTGACGCCGCCGTGCGGCTGGAAGACACGCGTTCCGACCGCGGCCGGCAGCAGCATGGTGTCGCCTTCCGCGACAGCATAGTGAGTATCTCCGTACTCCAGCCGACCGTCGGCTGAGCATTGCCTGCCCCGCTCGGCGGCGGGACTGAGTTGCGGATCGAACTCCGTGGTGAAAGGAAGGTTCATAGTGACCTTTCCTGCTTCCGTCTACCTATCCGCAAGCGGCTAACGGGCTGCGGGGCTACGTTCCCAGTGGCCCCTCGGGAGGCTACCCGAGGAGGAGGGGCCATGTGGGACTGTTGTGATTCTCGGAACCCGATGGCGGCCATCAGCGCCTCGCGGTTCTGCTGCCACGCCCTTGTAACGCCGACGTTCGGCATCTCCAGGGTGACGACGCTGATGCCATACCTGCCGCAGTAGTCGCCGAACGCGCCATGCGTGGTATAGCCGACGCCCGCCGAAAGACGGTAGTGGTCGTCCCTGCCCATGACGGCGGCAAGTTCCTGCCCTCGCAGCCCCGTCCAGTTCAGCAGGTGCAGCGGCTGATGGAGGCTGACGATCTTCGCGGGGGAACACTGAGCAACCAGTTCCATAATCGCCCGCGTCTCGGGTTCCGAGGCCGCCGAGGGGCCAGGATTACGGCGGGCCTCCTTCACGACGGGCGACCACGAGCCAGGGAAGTTGCGGTTGAGGTCAACCTGATGCGCGTTGACGCGGGTCCCTGCCTTCCACCCGTCGGGGTTGGCGTAGGGAACGAGTATGACCTTGCAGTCCCACCACTGATCAGGGTGCTGCTGGAGATAGGCGCGGAGCCTTTCGACCACGCCTGGCCCGCTGCGCTCGTTGCCATGGAAGCCGCCGAAGATCATAGTGACGTTTGCGCCATGGCCGAGCACAAAGGCCCGCAGCGGGCGACCCTGAACCGAGTGGCCGAAGACCACGGGCTGCTCTGGGGCCTGACGCCGTGGGAGTGGTCGTTGCGAGCTAGGGGGACTTGCGGCAACGCCGCCGAGCGGGAGGCAGCAGAGCAGGGCGAGAACTCGCAACGGCGCAAGTAACTTAACCGCCCTTCTGGTGGGAACAAGGCCACTCTTCCAGGCGGGAAGCGACGCGCTACGCCCCACCCATAGTCTGTGGCCCCACTCCCGAAGTCTTGAAAACATCACAGGCCGTGATCCTCCTGACCCTTGCAGAGCGCTACGATGCCCGCACGGTGAGTTGTCGGGCATGTGGCGCTCTGGCCGCGCCCCACTTGGACCCAACCCTATTTGTGGTGGCTGTGGGCAGCGGCGGCCTTCTTATCGGCAGCCGCTTCCTGCGCTTCCTCGGCGGGCGTGGTCTTCTCGTTCGCCGTCACGCGGCCCGTCGTTGCACTCACCTCTGCCTCGTAGAGTTGGCCCTTCTTGTCCTGGACGGTGACGGCGTACTGCCAGTGCCCGTCCTCGAACTCGTACTTGGTGGCGAGGGCCTTCCCGCCCACCCGCTTCGCGGCGGCGGCAGCCTACTGAGGGGTGATCTTCGCCTTCGGCGGTGCGGCGAACGCGGTCAGCGCGGTGGTCAGCGCGAACGCGGCGGCGAGGGCCGTTGTCAATCGGGTCTGTGATGGGTTCGTCATCTTGTTATTCCTTCTTCTCGTGATGCTCGGACCCCGATTGGCCGAACAAGATTTCCTCAGAAGTATAGCAGGAGGTTGTTCCCTCCGTCGCCCGTCTGAGGTATGGCCTTCAACAAGACGAAAGGGCAGCCTGCGGGCTATCCTTTTGGTTAGTGCTGAACGACATGAAGTTGTTATAAAATCGTTTCTATGGAACTAAATGATCTGAAGTAGTCACCGGCGGAATGTTCTTCGAGCCATCACACCCAAGGCGGCTGCCTATGACCTACCGCCGCGGCGGTAGGTCTGTGCAGCAGGGCGAGCGCCAGCTTATCTCCTGATTCTGCGCGCCCGCGCGCTATGGCGGCGCGAAGCTTGCTGGATGGGGCAAGGTAGCTCTGACGCTGCCGCTGCACCTGCGCCACATCCTCCCTCCTGATGTAGACCTTATGGCCCGCCCGCTCTTCCCCGCGCCAGTGGTAGGGGCCGTCACCGGGAATTGGTGCAGAGAGCAGATGCGCCAAGCGTCGCCCGCCCCACAGCCGGTACTGGCAGAGCGGCTCGAATCTCAGGGGATACAGCGGTGGTGGTTTGTCAGTCATCGTCCTGTCTCACAAGCCGCTTGCGGATACACTTCAGTTCTTTCCGGCGTTCCGGGGTTGTCTTCGGGTAGGCCATCTTCAGACCCTCCAGCGCATCGAGGACGATCCGGGACACGATCAGTCGGGCATTCTTCTTGTCGTCGGCGGGAACGACGTACCAGGGCACTTCGTGGGTGCTGGTCGCATCCAGGCAATTCTCGAAGGCCTTCGTGTAGCGCTGCCAGAATTTCCTCTCGTGGATGTCCGCCATGCTGAATTTCCAGTTCTTGTCCGGGTCATCAATGCGATCCAGGAAGCGCTTCCGTTGTTCCCCTTTCGACAGGTGCAGGTAGATCTTGACGATCCGGGTGCCGTTCCGGGAGAGATGCTGCTCCAGGTCTGTGATGGAACGATACCGATCCTTCCAAATGCTCTTTTTGTCCACTAACTCTTCGGGAAGCCCCTGGGCGTGGAGAATTTCAGGATGGACGCGCGTGACAAGCACCGCCTCGTAGTAGGAGCGATTGAAGATGCCGATCCGGCCCCGTTCCGGCAGGCGGCAGGTCGTGCGCCAGAGAAAATCGTGTTCCAGCTCTTCGGCGCTCGGCTGCTTGAAACTGAAAACCTCACAGCCCTGCGGGTTGACCCCGGACAGGACGTGACGGATCGCCCCGTCCTTACCGGCGGCGTCCATCCCCTGAAAGATCAGCAGCAGCGCAGAGTGACCCGAGGCGTAGTGAAGGCGCTGCTGCGAACTCAGCTCGTCAACGTGTTCTTCCAGGAGTTTCCGATACCGCTTCTTCGATTTGAAATAAGGCTTCACACTCGTCGGCCTACCACACAGATCGGCCTTCTCACCAGGGCTGACACGGAAATCCTGCGCGTTGATCTTCATCTTTGTCCTTTCAGTGGTACGCGAGTCACACACCCCGACCGGCGGCGTTCCAGAGCGCGATGACCGGCACCTCGGGGTGATGGGGATCATCGCGGAGAATACTGAGCGAGGTTTCGCCGAGGGAGAAATGCTGCCCGGCGACCACCGGCAGTCCGATCCACCGCACGGCGAGGGCCGCCCCGAACTGGCCGTGCGAGAAGAGCGCGACGTTTCCGTCCAGCGTCCGAAGACGCGCGATAAGTCGGTCCGCCCGGTCGGAAATTTGTGCGGGCGATTCGCCACCGGGGCAGCCGTCCTGGTAAACATTCCAGCCTGGTCGGTCCTTGCGGATGTCCACGGATCGCTTCCCTTCATAATCACCATAGTCCCATTCCGCGAGGTCCGGCTCAATTTCCGGCTCCCGACCGAGTCCGGCCAGCGCGCATGTCTGCCGCGCACGCTGGAGCGGGCTGGTCAGCACATGGGTAAACGCAATGTCCGAAAGCCGTCCGCTAAGTTTCCGGGCTTCGTCCTCCCCATGCGCCGTCAGCGGCAGGTCCGTGTACCCGGTGTGGCGCTGCGAAAGTGTCCACTCCGTCTCCCCGTGCCGAATGAAGTAGAGAGACAGTGACCCGGATAGGCTTTGCGGTGCGATTGCTGTCATGGTGCTTTTCCTTCATAGTGCTATCCGACTCCGTGCGCGGGCAGCCGCAGCGGCCTGCCCTACATCGGACGGATCACCAGCATGTTGACGATCTCTTTGACCCCAAGCACGCTTGCCGCCGCCTCGGCCGCGGCACGACGGCCTGTGGTGTCGTTCTGGTAGCCCTCCAGCAGTACCGTGCCTTGGTTCACACTGGCCTGAAGCGCGTGCAGGTTGACAAGACCACCGCTTTCGTGGAGGACGGCCGTCACGGCTTCCCGGAGGTCAGAGTCAGGGACATCCCCCGTGAAGGGAACCGGTCCGCTGCCGGTCGGCACATATTCGGAGAGCGAGCTGTTAGTATTGCTTGATCCCAGGCGCTCCCAGAACGCGAAGTATGCGCGGAGGTCCACGTTCGGTGAGTACGGCGGGGCCTCGCGCATCGACAGCTCGCCGTAGGGCAATCGCCAGCGAATGTTCTCCTCGTCAACCTGGCGTTCGGGCACGACGATCGTGCCACCGCCGAGCCGCTCATTCCGATCGATCA
>JANOOM010000760.1:0-2322 GCA_031421335.1 Armatimonadota bacterium | reverse complement strand
GCACCATCGCGCCCGTCGCCGGGATGCTGGCCCTGCGGCGCGTGGCAGATATTGGAGACAGAAACATGATATTCACCGGAGAAAATACGCCGCCGACGCAGCCGCTCGCGCTTTGGTATCGCCGCCCGGCTAAGGAATGGCTGGAGGCCCTGCCGATCGGCAACGGCCGCCTGGCCGCGATGGTCTACGGCGGCGTCGAGACCGAGCGGCTTCAGCTCAACGAGGGGACCGTCTGGGCGGGCGGGCCGTATACGCCCGCGAACCCCGAAGGCCAAGCGGCCCTGCCTGAGATCCGGCGCTTGATCTTTGCCGAGAAGTGGCATGAGGCGCAGGCACTCATCAACGCCAAGTTCCTGGGCACCCCGGTGCCCGAGCTGCCCTACCAAACCGTCGGTCATCTGACGCTCGACTTCCCCGCGCCCAGCGCCGTGGCCGACTACCGCCGTGAGCTGGACTTAGACACTGCCATCGCCCGTGTTGAGTACACGGTGGGCGGCGTCCACTTCACCCGCGAGTGCTTTATCAGTGCCGTTCATCACGTCTTGGTGATGCGCCTGACGGCGGACAGGCCAGGCCAGATTTCCTTCAATGCCGCCTTCGACAGCTCGCAGAAGTCCGAAGCCATGACGCCATCCAAGGACACGCTCGCTCTGCACGGCATCAGTGGTGATGCGAATGGTGTCAAGGGCGCGGTCCACTTTCAAGCTCTGGCACGGGCGGAAGCTGAGGGCGGAACGGTTCACGCTGAGAATGGGCGTCTGACCGTGACGGGCGCCGACGCCGTGACCGTGCTGGTGTCCATCGGCACCAGCTACAAGAACTACCACGATGTCAGTGGGGACGCCTCTCAGCTTGCCAAGGGGTTCTTGGAAGAGGCCACACGCAAGCCATACGCCAAGCTGCGTGACGCCCACGTTGCCAGCCACCAGCACTTCTTTCATCGCGTCGCCCTCGACCTCGGCACGACCGAGGCCGCGCGTCGGCCGACCGATGAGCGCGTCAAGACATTCGCGGACGGGCGCGACCCCGCGCTGGCCGCCTTGCACTTCCAGTACGGCCGCTATTTGCTGCTTTCCTGCTCGCGGTCAGGCGGCCAGCCGGCTACGCTGCAAGGGCTGTGGAACGACAGCCTTTCCCCGCCCTGGGGCAGCAAGTACACGGTCAACATCAACACCGAAATGAACTATTGGCCCGCCGCGCCCGCCAACCTCGCTGAGTGCTACGCGCCCTTGTTCGCCATGGTCGGTGAGCTGGCCGAAGCGGGGCAGAACACAGCCCGCGTTCAATACGGTGCGGGCGGCTGGGTCTGCCACCACAATACGGACGGCTGGCGCGGGACCGCCCTGGTAGACTTCGCCGAGCCGGGCATGTGGCCGACCGGCGGCGCGTGGCTGTGCAAGAGCTTCTGGGATCACTATGAGTTCACGCGCGATCAAGA
This sequence comes from Armatimonadota bacterium, assembly GCA_031421335.1. GTDB lineage: Bacteria > Armatimonadota > Armatimonadia > Armatimonadales > Capsulimonadaceae > JANXMY01. The sequence goes on along the minus strand of JANOOM010000760.1, from coordinate 884 downwards.
GGCGCTGCGCGCCCACTACCCGGCCATGAAGGGCGCGGCGCTTTTCTTCCTGGACACGCTGGTGGAGGAGCCGACACACAAGTGGCTGGTGACTTGCCCCTCTGTGTCGCCTGAGGTCCCACACCACGCCGCTTTGGGCGCGTTCGTCTGCGCTGGGCCGACGATGGATATGCAGATCCTGCGCGACTTGTTCGACGCCTGCACTCAGGCGTCCGAGATCTTGGACACGGACGCCGACTTCCGTGCCCGTGTCCGCGCGGCCCGCGCCCGGCTCGTCCCCATGCAGATCGGCCACCTCGGCCAGCTCCAGGAGTGGCTGGAGGACTGGGACGCGACGGCGGACCTGCACAACCGCCACGTCTCGCACTTGTACGGCCTGTTCCCCTCCCATCAGATCACTCGGCGCGGGACGCCCGCGCTGTTCGAGGCCGCCCGCAAGTGGCTGGAGATGCGCGGCGACGAGGCGACCGGCTGGTCGCTGGCCTGGAAGATCAACCTGTGGGCGCGACTCGAAGACGGCGACCACGCCTATAAGCTGGTCCAGATGCTGCTGACGCCGGACCGGACCGCCCCCAACTTATTCGACCTGCATCCGCCGTTCCAGATAGACGGCAACTTCGGCGCGGTCTCAGGGGTCTGCGAGATGCTGCTGCAAAGCCACGCGGGCGACCTGCACCTGCTCCCGGCCCTCCCCGCCGCCTGGCCTTCCGGGTCGGTGCGCGGCCTGCGGGCGCGCGGCGGCTTCGAGGTGCAGATGGCCTGGCACGACGGCAGGCTGACGCGGGCGGCGGTTCTCTCACACATAGGCGGCCCCTGCGCTTTGCGCCTGGGTGAACGAGTGGTGACGCTGGAAACGCAGGCCGGCAAGAGCTATGCGCTGGACG
>JANOOM010000759.1:0-2495 GCA_031421335.1 Armatimonadota bacterium | reverse complement strand
GGCCCGCAGATCGTAAGGGCGTCCGCCCAAGACGGACCCGATCTCCGTTGCCCAGGTGTCGGCGTTGGCGGCAGCCAGGGCCGCCAGGAACACCAGGTGGGCATGCGCCGCTCCCCAGGCGGGGAACAGCAGGGGCGTCAGGGCACAGAGCGCGGCCGCGCCGCCGTTCGCCAGCACTTGTCCCGCATCGCGCCGCCCACCTTTCTCATATCCCAAGGCTTCTTTCGCCCGGCGCCGCCACCGGCTCAGCGCCGTGGAAGTGCCGAAGAAGGTCAGGAGTGCGGCGGCCCAAGCCCAGCCGCCTACCCCAAAGACGGCCGCGCCGACCGCGCAGGCTGCCAGCGCCCCGCTCCAGGTCAGCGCGCCCAGGCGGTAGGCGCCCGCCACGACGACGGCGGCGAGGAACAGGCCAAGGAGTGGTTGAAGAAGGTGAGGCATGGTCTCATTTGCGCGACACGAAGGCGTTGCCCGCCACATAGTAGCGCCAGGGCAGGTCCACGCCCTGCGTGATACCGATGCGCGTCGTCGTCACCATGGCAAACGGCGCATGATCGTTGGGCAGTACGAGCAGTTCCCCGGCGGGGTCAGTCACGTCCGCCTCGTTGTGCGACAGGCGGGTCAGGGCCAGTGCCTGCGCCAGCTTGCCCGGACCGTTGGTGAGCTGCCGCGTTTTCGCCATGCCTCCCCGGTTTTGGCGCATCAGCTCGACGCCTTCAACCGGCTCCAGGGCGCGGACCAGGACCGCCTCGGCGACGCCCTGCGGAGCGCAGACGAGGTTGAGCATCATGTGAAGGCCGTAGGTGAAGTAGACGTAGGCGTGGCCCGGCGGCCCGAACATGGCGCTGTTACGCGGCGTCTGTCCCCGGTAGGCGTGGCAGGCCGGGTCGTCGGTCAGGTAGGCTTCCGTCTCGACGATGATTCCGGACAGGGTCTCGCCGGTCGGCAGGCGGCGCACCACGAGCTGGCCCAGCAGCTTCTGCGCCGCTTCCCGCGTGTCCTGCTCATAGAAGGATCGTGGCAGTGGGGTCACCATGGCGACTCGATCTCTGCCCCGCCTTCGGCAGCGGCGGCCGGCTCCGGGGCGGCGACGGTCGGCGCATTTTTGGCCGCCTCTTCGGCCTTCAGTCGCTCGAAAAGGGCACAGGTCCCAGTCGCCAAAATCTCCTGCGTCTTGCCGACAATGGCCTCCCCAAATCCGGGGATATTCTTCAGCTCACCCCGCGCATTGATGTCGGCGGCCGGCTCCGGCAAGCTTTCCAGGGTGCGGACGGCGTTACGGTAGGCGCGTATCTTGTACGGGTTCTCGCCCTGTCCTTCCAGGATGTTCGCGATCTGCTCGAAGACGTCAGCGACTTCAACATTTGTGGGTGTGTGATCCATGAAGATTATGTACCCGTTTACGAGGCCTGAGGCGCCCGATGCCTGGGGGTTTCTTTCGCGCACATGGCGGCGGTACAAGAGATAGGGCCACATCATCGTGGGCTGCCGTCGGCAGAAAGCAATAGGCCTCTTGCAGACGTCCTCCCAGGACTGAGGGTTTGAGCGGGGTAAGGCTTGAGTGAGATCCTGCCGTTCAGGGCGGGGGACTTATGCAAGAGGCCTATTGCTTTTTTTCGGCGACCCCAAGACCGACGCGCCGCTGATGCAGAGCCATCCATATGGCGGCACTGGATTTGCCCCTGAAAACCGTCGCCTGGCAAGCCGCAGACGGAAAGGTCTGGCTGACTTACAACAGCCCGGAGTATCTCCAGTGGAGACACGGGTTGCCGTCCACTGCGTTTGCTGGAATCGGCGCGCTCATTGACGAAGCGCTGAAAACCTAGCAAGGGAGAACATGATGGCAGCAGCAAGATATGAAGAATGGGATGAAGAGTCGGGCAGGACCGTCATTTTCGTCACGCCCGCAGAGCAGACGGCGATGCCGTTTGAGGAGTTCGTCGGGTGCTGCTGCGCGTCCTGCCAAGGCTGCATCGTGGAAGTCCGCTTGGAGGGATGCCAGACAGCAGAAATTCATCTGGGCTAGGGCCGACGCTCACATCGCGTCTCAGAGACACTCCGCGCAGAAAGGAAAATAGCCCGTTCGATGCGGATCATAACCGACCGCAGATATCTGTGATTGATTTCTGTCTCAGACTACCAGTTACAGTTGTTTATACGCTACAATAAAGCATTTACAGAAAAGAGAATATCTTATGCGCCAATCAATCACACTCACCGCGCTTGCCGCGCTCGCCGGAGCGGCGGTGGCGCTCACCGGATGCGGCGGCGGCAGCCATAACAGCTCTCAGGGGAGCACTGTCAATACGATCCTAAGCCTCGCCCACATCACCCAGATCGCCAGCACCGTGGATATGGCAAACGGCGACAACAACCCATATGCCCTCGCGGTCGCGCCGGCGACCTTCACTGGCGATGGTGTTCCTGCTCATGTCCAGCCCGGCGACCTCGTTGTCGGCAACTTCGGCGCGACCGGCGAGGGGACCACATTCGAGGCC
>JANOOM010000758.1:0-7193 GCA_031421335.1 Armatimonadota bacterium | reverse complement strand
CTTTTCCTCACCACCGACTGTTTGCGGCGGCTCTCGGCTGCCTCGCGGCGGCCGCACTCCCTCTGCCCGCCGCCTGCGGCGGTGCGCCCACCGACGGCGCCACAGCCTACACCATCACCGACCTCGGCACACTGCCGGGAGGCACAGAGAGTGTCGCCGGTGGCCTCAACGCGAGTGGGCAGGTCGCCGGGGGTTCGGGCGTCTTGTTTAGTTGTGCGTTCCTTTACAGCAAGGGGAAGATGGTAGACCTGACTGCGCGGCTTCCGGCCGGCTCCAGGTGGAAGCTGATGAAAGCTACTGGGATCAACGACAGCGGCCAGATTTGCGGCAGTGGGACAATCAACGATCATATCCATGCCTTCCTACTGACCCCAAAATAGAGCGGAGCCGCTGTCCGACCTCTCGCCCCGCTGAAGCCTGGCGCCGCGCACAAGTGAGCTTTGCGCCGCCCCGCAACTTAGAGGGGTCATGAGAGTGCCGGTACGGCCGCTGGAACTCACCACACTGCGCTCCGAAAAGGCCGCGCGATGAGGCTTAGGGCTTCTTCTGGAACAGGACCTCGATGGGGGAGAGCTGCGCCGCATCGGGGCTGGCGGGGGCGTTCTGGGCGTTCTGCTGCATCAAGACCAGGTTCTCGACGACGGCTTCCTCCATCTGCTGGTAGCGTTCGATCTCGGCCTCATAGTGGCGCAGTGTCTCCTGGTCGCGCTGCGAGCGCTTATCCAAGGTGTTCATGTAAGTTTCGAGCTGCGACAGCGCTTCCCAAACCTGGGCCGGATCGTAGCCGCCCACACTGACGGTCGCGAACCGCAGGGTGCGGATGTACTTCCTGACGCTCTCCGCGGACTCCCCCAGGATGGTCCCGGTGACCGGCTCATCGCTCGGCGTATCATCGAGCCGCTGGAGCAGCATCCGGGCGGCGACATGACCGGGCGCGTAGTTTAGCAGATATAGCAGCGCCTCATGCGCCGCATCCCGCCGTCCCACCGCGAGGTAGGCGTGGACGAGGTTCAGGGTCAGCTCAGTCGGCGGGATGCGGGTCGGGGAGAGCTGAAAGCCGGTCTCAAACGCCCGGACGGCTTCCGCCGGCCGGCCAAGGTTGTAGAGGGCGATGCCCAGATACACACAGGTCTCAAATCGAACCGCCTGCGAGACCGTGAGGTCCCGTTCGGCCGCCGCCGACCCCAAGCGGTCCGCCGCCTCGTGCATTCGGCCTTCCCGAAAGGCTTGTAGTCCCATCCGCCACTCACTCATGCTTATTAATCATTCTTGCGTACTTACCTCTCAACGACTAGTTACTCCGAGCGGGTCTCGGCCAGCGGTGGGCTGGCGAGGCGGCGCGTCGTCGCCTTGATGCGCTTGACGCGAGAAGGATTGGCGGCCGTTCCGAGACCGGCGAGCTGGCCTTCCATCTCCCCAGCGAGCTGTTCCTCACCGAGCTTGTGGAGCTGCCGCGTGGCCGCCCCCAGCTTCTCGCGGGCCGTTTCCAGGTCACCGCGCTCCTGCGCGCGCTGCGCTTCCCGCTCATACTTGTAGACGGCGTAGCGGTCTACTAGATCCTGAACTTCAGGGTCGGTCTGGTTCAGCAGGGCTGTTTCGTCTGTAAACAAGGCAGTGACGAGGGAACGGGCGTTACCGGCATTCGCGCCAACGGCGCCGTTCGGGTCCGTCCAGGTCAGCTGCACCTCGACGATGGCGTGCTCGCCCGCAGGCAGGATCGGTGGGGCCACCTGAATGACGACGCTCGCCGGGGCGGCGCTTGACACATCGCCGACGCGGGCGCGCAGCCAGCCGTCTTCCGTATGAACCTCATCGAACATGGTCATGGCGGGTCGCACCAGGAAGATGTCCTGGACCACGGCGCCTTCCAACCCGCGCACGGCGATGTACAGGTCCGTGGCTGTCGTGGCCTGGAGCGTGGTCATTTCCTGGCTCAAACGCCGGGTGATTTCGGCGCTGTCGGCAGCATAATAATACTCCCCACGGGAATTATCGGCAACGCGGGTCAAAAACTCCTCATCGAATTCTTCGCCCAGCCCGATTGTCGTGATGGCAAAGCCCTTCGCTTGAATCTCGCTGATCGCTCGCAGGGTGGCCTCGGCATCCTGCACGATGCCGTCCGAGAGGACGATCAGACGATTGACCCCGTGCGGGATGACGTTCTGTCCGAGCGATACCGAAGCCTGGTGCAATGCCTCAGCCATGCGCGTCCCGGTCCCGATGTCCACGGGCAGGCGCCGGTCCCGCAGCAGATCCATCTGGGCGAGGCAGCCGTCGGGGAAATTCGCCCAGTCCTGCTGGTTGAAGACGCTGTGAACGCGGTCCGCGAAAGCGACGACACTGATCTGGTCGCCGGGCCGCAGCGATGTCAGCAGGTCCTTGATCGCCTCCGTCGCCAGTGCCATCGGCGTGCGGGCGACGCTCTGCATTTCCGACAGTGTCTGGCCCGCCCAATAGGTCGCGTCCGACTCGTCTGCCTCGCCGCGCTCAAGCTCGTCGCGCGAGATGGCGACGCCCATCCAGTATTCCCGTTCCTCGTCGGTGAGGTGGAAGTGATGCATCGTCGCCGAAGAGTCTACGACGAGGACCAGATTCAGCGGCGGCCGGGCGTCGGTCGCCCGCACCGGATCCGGCTCGATCTCCACCAAGGCGTGGAGGGGCGTTTCCAGGTAGCGGCTAGCCGGGACAGAGGGGTAATCGAGCGCCGTTCGCATTTTGAGGCTGCCGTTCACGGGGGGCGTCTCCTTCAGGTCGGGTGGGTTCTGGCCGCCCTCGTCGGGCGCGCTACCAAGATTGTTCCGCACAAACCGCGCGATTCCTTCTTTCTCCTGAAAATTGACTTCTGCCGCGTGGGGTGCTATAATGAGGGCGATCTAGAGAAAATCAGCGTAACTGGCGCTCACGGGGATACACCCCGAGGAAGCGCTGATTTGGAACCGCCGTCCGCCTGGGCATCCTGACACGTTTGACGTGCCGGGTGTCCGGGTTTTTTGTTGCCGCCCCATTTGCAGGATAAATGGGGCGGCATTCTCCCAAACGGGAAAGGAACAACAGCCATGACTCGCGTGAAGCGCGCCCTAATCAGCGTTTCGGACAAGACGGGACTCGTCCCATTCGCCCAGGGCCTCGCGGACCTTGGCGTCGAGCTGATCTCGACGGGAGGGACGGAAAAGGTACTGGCCGGCGCGGGCCTTGCGCCCCGCAACATCTCGGACATCACCGAGTTCCCGGAGATGCTGGATGGCCGGGTCAAGACGCTGCACCCGAACGTACACGGCGCCCTGCTCGCCGACCGATCTAAGGCCGATCACATGGAGACCATCGCCGCCCACGGCATCACGCCCATTGACCTCGTCGTGGTGAACCTGTACCCCTTCGCCGAGACCATCGCCAGGCCCGGCGTGACGCGCGAAGAGGCTGTCGAGAACATAGACATCGGCGGGCCGTCCATGATCAGGTCGGCGGCGAAGAACCACGCCGCCGTCGCGGTCGTCGTCTCGCCCTCGGACTATGCGGCCGTCCTGACTGAGATGCAGAAGAACGACGGGGTAATCTCACAGGAGACGCGGACCCGGCTGGCCGTGCAGGCCTACGCGCACACGGCCTCTTATGACGCGACCATCACGACCTACCTGGCCGCGCAGCAGCCGCAGGAAGAAGGGCAGGGCTTCCCGGACCTCCTGACCCTCGCCTTCACCAAGGTGCAGGACCTGCGCTACGGGGAGAACCCGCACCAGCGCGCTGCCTTCTACCGCGAGCCGGCCGCGAAGGGCGGCGTCGCGTCGGCCAAGAAGCTCACCGGCAAGGAGTTGTCCTTCAACAACCTCTATGATCTGAACGCCGCCTACAACCTGGTCCTCGAGTTCGCGGGGGCGTCAACACCGGCAGCGGCCATCATCAAGCACACGAACCCCTGCGGCGCGGCCGTGGCGGGGACACTGGCGGAGGCGTTCCGCAAGGCACGCGAGGGAGACCCGATCTCGGCCTTCGGCGGCATCCTGGCCGTGAACCAGACGGTTGACGCCGAAACGGCGAACCTGATCACGGGCAAGAACACATTCTTCGAGGCCATCATCGCGCCTGGGTACGACCCGGAGGCGTTCACCATCCTTACGACCAAGAAGCAGTGGGGCGCGAACCTGATTCTACTGCAAGCGGAAGGTATGACTGCCCCGTCCGCCGAGGAGTTCGACTACAAACGTATCAGTGGCGGTCTGCTGGTGCAGACTCAGGATGCAGCGACACTGAAGCCGACCGAAACCGAGCCAGCCTCGGAGCGGCAGGCGACGCCGGAGGAGATGTCGGACCTGCTGTTTGCCTGGAAGCTCGTCAAGCACGTCAAGTCCAACGCCATCGTGCTGGTCAAAGACAAGCAGCTCGTCGGGGTGGGGGCCGGCCAGATGAACCGCGTCCAGAGCGTGCGGCTCGCCGTGGCGCAGGCGGGCGAGAAGGCCAAGGGCGCGGTGCTGGCCTCAGACGCCTTCTTCCCGTTTCCAGACGGGCCGGAGGCCGCACTGAAGGCGGGTGTGACGGCAATCATCCAGCCGGGCGGCTCCAAGAAAGATGACGAGTCTATCGCCATCGCCGACCAGTATGGGGCTGCGATGGTACTGACGGGGCGGCGGCACTTCCGGCACTAGCAGCACTAGCAAGAGTAGAGGCACCACAAACTGCGGTGCCTCTACTCTTGTTGTATAGCTTTTAACCATTATATTAATAGTTAATATAAATTACATTTATGCGTAGCGACAACAGGTACAATATACTTGTGGGAGAAAAACACTGACGCGTTTAGGAGCAGCAAAACGACCATGAAAGTAGTATCACGTCCGGCCCTCGCGTTAGATACAAGTCTAGCGCGGACCATGCATCATCAAGCTTATAAGGAAGTCGCTGAACGGCAGTTCGGGCCTTGGGATGTGAAAGCGCAAGACGACTTCTTTGCCGACAACTGGGCCTCTGGTGAGTTTGAGATATTGGTCTGCGATGATGTTCCATGCGGATACCTTTGCGTAGAGCACCGGGAGGATGACTTCTTCATCCGTGAACTTGTCCTGATACCAGGGTTCCAGGGGCGCGGCATAGGCTCAGAGGTCCTGCATGGTGTAACCGGGCGCGCTCGTCAGAGTGGTGTTTCCGTTCGCTTGGAAACGTGCCACATGAACCGTGCTGTTAATCTCTACCGTCGCCTCGGTTTTCGAGAGGTTGGACAGACTGATACACACATCCTGATGGAGTGGCGCGTCGAGGCGGAAAAAGAATATGACGCTGGGCCGGAAGCCGCTGGATCGGAAACGGCTGCATTATAGCACTGCATTATGTCGAAACCCACTTAATATGCATTATCGGAACCAAAATAATGCCAAACGAGAAGGCCGCCAGCGGTGCAAAACCACTGGCGGCCTTTTCTCATTCTGGCGGCCTTTTCTCATTAAGGAACGGTCTAAGCGCGGCGCTCCGGCAGGCGCTGCACATCAGCCTCAAGCTGCTGCATCCGCACCTGGCAGGACTTCAGGATGTCGTTCACATCCGTCAGCGCCTGGCGCGTCGCCTGATGGCGCGAGAGCCAGACGGCGTAGCTCCCTGTGGCGACGGCGGCCGTTGTGCAGGCGATGCTGACCGCCGTCAGGACCAGCATCGTCATCCGAGTCCGATCGGCATCATCCATAGGAATCAGGACCTCCCCGTCCGGGCGGGATTGATGATCCGCAGCCGCATCGTCGCCGAGGTCCTGGCCCCGGTCGGACTGACCCGTGCTGCTGACCAGCACCAGCTTGTTGGGATTAAAGAGTGTACCTTTTTTCATCGGCGATCCCATCTTCCATAGAAAAGATCCGCTTGACGAAGGCGATCAGCTCCATCGGGTTAAACGGCTTCGTCAGATAGCACTCGACGCCGGACTGCCACCCGCGAAGGACGTCGGAGTCCTGAGCGCGCGCTGTCAGCATGATGACCGGGATGTTCTCGGTCTCCGGGTCCTTCTTCAAGGTTTCGAGTACCTCGAAGCCGGTCATCTCCGGCATCATCACGTCCAGAACGATCAAGTCAGGCCGGTCTTCCCGGACCTTTTCCAGACACTCCGCGCCATTGTAGGCCGTGATCACCTCGTAGCCCTGGCGCTCCAGGTTGACCTGTATCAAGCGGACAATGTGCTTTTCGTCGTCACAGGTCAGAATTTTGCGTGCCATGGACGGCCTCCCTCGCTCTTTTCAGTCGTTAGTATATCACACTGCACAATTCGTGTCAATGAACTGCCATTCTTCGACGTGCAGCGCGTCCCCGATGCCCCGTCGCAGCGAGGCCGCAAAGGCGGCAAGGTCCGGCACGAGCGAGAGCGGCAGGGACATCTGCTGCAGCAATGTCTCGCCCACACGCCGCTGGGCGCTGCCGACGATCTTGCGCCCGGTGCGGACGTCCACCAAGTCACACCCGGCGATCGAGTCGAAGCAGTTGATGTTGCCTCCCACCCCACACGCTTCCGCGCCGAAGCTTGTTTCGTGTCCCGCCCCCGCCAGAGCTTCTATCAGCCCCGCCATCAGCAGGTGATAAGACGTGAGGACCGTCCTGCCCGCATCGCCCGGCAGCCACTCCGTCCGCATCGCCACCGAGACGGTCAGGTCCTGGCCGTGGACCACAGCCCGGCCCCCTGTAGGGCGACGAACGCAGGGCAAATCGGGGTACAGCCGCCGGACGGGTTCTTCGCGCTGGAGCCGCCCGATACTCACGGAGGGCCGGTCCCACTGGTACAACCGGACGATGGGAACGTCCTGCTGCCCGCCACTGATAGCGGACAGCAAGGCGACGTCAGCCGCCATGTTGTCCCAGGGGCTGCCCGGCCTCTCGTCCTGGCGCCACTGCGCCCAACGTGTCATGCCGGCAGCGTCGCGAGCGGCTCGGCGGGCTGGGCGGACCAGCAGAGGCAGGGCTGGCGGGCTGCCGTCGCCTCGTCCAGCTTCCGCACGGGCGTGTCATGCGGGGCGGATTTGACGATCTCAGGGTTCTCCTCGACATCGCGCGCGATCTGGCGCATGGCGTCAATGAACTTGTCCAGGGTTTCCTTGCTCTCGGTCTCGGTCGGCTCGATCATCAGCGCCTCGGGGACAATCAGCGGGAAATAGATCGTCGGCGGGTGGTAGCCGAAGTCCATCAAGCGCTTGGCGATGTCCAGGGCCTTGATGCCGTGCTCGCGCTGC
>JANOOM010000757.1:0-3286 GCA_031421335.1 Armatimonadota bacterium | reverse complement strand
GCCCCCACACCAGGGCGCGGCGGCGCGGGTTCCCACCGCGGACGGCGGCGGGGAAGACGACGAACGGGGGGCCGGGCCGGCCAGGGCGTTGTCGGGCAGCTCGAACCGGATAGCCGGGGCGCCCTTCTGGATCAGGCTCTCGCGGGTCGGCCGTCTCCGGCGCTTCTTGTCATTCTCGTGTGAGGGCATAGGTCTTCAGGTTGGGGCGCATGAAACGCGCGATCAGCGGGTGGGCGGCGGCGACAGCGTTGTAGACCTCCTGGGCGACCTTGCGGTACGACGGGTGCCCCTGCCGAGCCGAGCGCAGCTCGACGAAGTGGGTCACCTCGCGCAGGTTCCAGGTGAACAAGACCCGGACGCGGGTCGCGAGCGGCAGGACGTAAGCCGCCTCATGGGTCAGCCCGGCGTCCCAGAGCCTGTTATAAGTCCGGGCGGCGCGCGCCATCAGGTCTTCATACTGTCCGCCGTAGCCGAACGTTGCAAACTCTTCCGGCATCTCATGCCCGAGGGCAGGCGAAAGGGCCTGCGTCGTCTGGGTCGCCATGCGGTGCCTCTGGATATCGCGGTAGGCGCCGTAGTCCATAGTCATCTCAATCGTGCAGGACAAGCGCTCCAGCGCGCGCCCCGGCGTGTCGTGCGGGCCGCGCCGCTTCAAATACTCGTCCAGGACGCGCTCTTTGGTGTCCTGTGGCATGGCCTTGACGCGGGCCATCAGCGACTCCATCGGCAGGGACGCGGCGCCATAGAGAATGGCGGCGACGAGTCTATCATCGGCATCCGGGTCGGAAAAGAGGAGTGAGACGGAACCCCTCCCGGCTCGTTCCTCGCCACCCTCCCCGAAGCGGAGAGGGGAAGAGGTCGGAGGGGAAGAGGTCGGAACCGAAAACACCGGAGCGCCGCTCGACGGACCCACCTTGCCCCCCACCACAACTCCTCCCCCACCCGTTTCGGGAGGGGTGCCGAGGAACGAGGCGGGGTGGGTTCCCTCCCCCAGCACTTCCCGCGCCAGAGCCTCGATCGCCGCGCCCGTCTCCTCGCGGTAAGGGTTGTGGTCGGCGTACTTCAGCAGGGTCGGGACGATGTGCTGGGCTTCTTCTTTAATACGCCGGCCCAGTTCTCGCCCCTCTTCCAGCGGCTGCGAGAGCAGCTTGGTGATGAGGTGCTGCAAGGTCCGAGCGTTCAAGGTCAGGCCGACGTTCGTGTGCGTGGCGGCGGGCAGTAAATAGCGCAGCAGATCGAAGGCCGTCGCGCGACTCGCGGCCTCGTAGGCGCGCTCGGTCTGGCGCTCGCCGCGCGGGGCGCGCGCCTTGATGCGGGCGACGAAGTCCTCGTTCCAGTCCACATACGCGCCCAGAAGAGCGCGGATGGTCTGCGAATACTCGCCGGCCAAACGCGGGTCCGCCATGACGGTCGGGGGGTAGTGGACCTTGCTCGGGTCGAACGCGACGTAGCGGGTGCTTTTCTCGGTGAAAGACGCGAGGCGGGCGTCTTCGATGAGCTTTGAGGCGATGATGCTGACGTCTTCCAGGGCCAGATGGACGACGCCGTGTTCGGCCACGCTGGAATGGCCGTAGCCGAGAACGTACCTCTCGGCGAAGGCGCGCGCGCGGTCCTGGAGCTGCGAAAAGGCCGCGCCCGCGTCACCCTGAGACGCGCCCTCCCCGATGAGGGCGCCCAGGTCCTCGGCCTCGATCATGTTCCGCAGGTCCTCGCGCAGCGACAAGCGTGAGCGCGAGTAGCGGGCGAAGAGGTAGGCGACGACTTCTTCCGGCAGGTTCTTGAGGGCGTACACGCTCCGGTCGCTGTTGGTGAAGAACCGGGAGATGTCGGCGGGCGGCGCGGGCGCGATGGGGGGCTGTTCGGCGACTGTCATGCCCCATACGTTCGGCGCGGGCCGGGCTGAATCCTGCCTGGCCCTATCAACGCCGGGGAGATCAGTTCTTTGCGCGGGCGACTGAAGTCACGGCAACAAGTTCACAAAACCGACCTCCGTCGGTTAAGAGTGAGACTTAGTCTTAACCGACGGAGGCAGGTTTCGTGCCTTCGTTGCTGCGGCTTCAACCACCCATAAAGGTCCTGCGCCACTGGGAAGTTTCAGAGCAGGCCGCCGTGACGCTGCACGCGCTCAGCATATTGCCGCGTCAGCGCGTCCGGGCTGCTCAGATAGGGGGTGACGATGGGCGAGATCTTCGCCTTCTGTGCGTCGGAGAGCGGGCTGATCTCGGAAAGCACGGTGAGGGCGCGCGCCCGCGCGAGGCCGTTGTCGGAACGCTTCAGGAACGCCAGGTCCCAATCCAGATCGCTGTCTGAGAGGGTATGGCTTGCGGAGACCTGATGCCCCAGCCCCCGCACTTTGACATAATCCTGCTGCGACATCATACCGTTCCGCTGCATGGCCGCGCCAAGGCTCTGTGCCTCCTTCTGCTCGGCGGCCTGATGGGAGCAGCCAGCGGCCACGAGAGTGGCGAGAACGAGCGGCGCGAGAATGACGACCGTGTTACGCTTCATAATAGGCTCTTTTCGAGGTGCGGTAAAGCCACAGGATGAGGTTATGATGAATCGGGTCAGCGACCTCCCGGAACTGAATGCATGCAAGCAAGCCGAAAAACAGGTTGTATCCTGCGGCGGCATAGCCGTAAAGTGTGTAGCGGTCTTCGTCCTGCCAGAGATCGGCGGCGACTAGGCCAAAGGGCACGAATCCCATGCCGCACAGCCACAGGGTATTGGTCAGCGAGGCGATGAAGCCGTGCGAGGCGATGCACACGATCGTGGCCCAGCCACACCAAAGCAGCAGCAACCCGACGAGGATCAGCAGAAAGGCGCGGACCGGCGACCAGCGGGCCGGGGCGGGCTGAGGGGGCGTCAGGACGGCAGGCGCAGAGCGCCGGCACTCGTCGCACAGCCCCGCCCCGCCGGGGTTGGGGCGCTTGCAGCGGAGGCAGTAGATGGGCGAAAAGGGGTCGTTCATGGCGGGCGGGCGCTCCCTTATGGCGTTAGACACGCCGCGCGAGAAAAGGTTGCCGCCGTCGGCGGCTCACCGCACCGGGCCGGGCCAAGGTTTGCCGGCCTGCGCGGCGAGGTACGGGCCTTCATCGTGGACCTCGTGCCAGATCTGCACATTGACCACGCCTTCCTGCCGCACCGTGCCCAGCAGCAGGCCGCCCCAGACCAGCAGCAGCAGGGAGGCTAGAGGCAGGGCGGCAGAGGCGAAGCCCCGAACCAGCCCGGTCGAAACGGGTGCGCGCCGGACGAGGGCGATGACGCCCGAGACCAGCAGCAGCAGCAG
>JANOOM010000756.1:0-2882 GCA_031421335.1 Armatimonadota bacterium | reverse complement strand
CTAGATCAGCCTGGGCAAATAAGCGGGCGGCCCCACCCGCGCCCGCGCGTTCCGCGACGCGCGCCCAGGTGACATCATTCATCGGCTCGAGCTTGCCGAGCATGACCTTGCCGTCTTCGAACTCCAGAGCGTCGGTGTGGCCGGGGGCGCCCAATGAGATCAAAGAAGCGCGTTCGGCCATCTCGGCGAAGGCCGGGTGGATCTGGCCCTCGCCCAGCGGCCCCATGCAGGTCACCTGCGGCCCCAGGGCGGCCAGGGCGTTCGCCATGATGGGGCCGTTGCCGCCGAGTTTGACGCGCTCGACGACAAGCTCCAGGTTGGTGCTCTGCCCGGATGCGCCGATGATGCGGGTCCCCAGCTCGCTGATCTGCTCGATGGTGGTGTACTCGGTGTCGGACGCGCGGCGGTCCACGACGCGGATGATCTCGTCCACGAAGGCGTCCAGGCCGACGGTCACGGTCTTAGCGGCGGCCTCGCCCGCGACGGATTTCAAGCGGGCAGCGGCGCGGGCGGTCAGTTCTTTCTGCATACGTTTTTCCTTATGTGGTTCGGTCGTTCAGTCAACAGGAACGGTGTAGAGCGCGTCTCCGTCGATAAAGCTCAGGCGCTTGCCGTCCGGCGTCCAGCGCAGATTCGTGATGTGGTCGTCACGGATATCTACCGTCCCGATCTCATGCAAGTTGTTCAGATTGAGATCCGTGGTCCACAGCCCGGCCGTGACGGGGGAAGACTGGCGGACGTAGCGGGAACTGATCGTCGCCTTCAGACCCAGAGGCAGCGGCTTCACAGTGAACTTCCAGGCGAGGCGGTTCCGGTCCGGCGACAGAGTGACCTCTTGAACGTCCATGTTGGCAGGCACCTGCGGGATATAAAAACTGGCCGGCGCGGGCGCCGGGCCGTCCCCAAAATCCGCTACGCCGACACCGCCGCCGTCGCCGGTCTGCGGGCGGATCGCCAGTACGCGGCCCGCGCCAAAGAAGCCGACAAGTGAGTGGTCGGAGAAGAAGAAATCCTGAGCACTGTCGGCCACCGGGGAGGTGTCCAAACGATAGGAAAAGATGTGGACGTTGTTGTTGATCTCCACAGCCTGTATCCAGGAACGTGAGTCAGGCCGCCAGAGCGCAAAAATGCCTCTGTCCTCATGCTCATCATACTGATGCGGCCGGGTTACCTGACGCGTGCCGTCTATGCTGGTAGTCACCCATGCCTGCTTAGGGGTATGAGATTTGCTCTCCCCCAAGAGCCATTTCCCATCCGGCGAGAGCTGCCAGTTTGGGACGATGCTGTCCACGCTCACCTGATGGAGTGCGGCCCCCAGCGGCGCATCCTCCCGTATGGCGCCCGTGACGGCGTTGACACGCCTCACCGTTACGGGCGGGTTTTCCTCGAAGTGCGGATTGGCCGCCTGTGTGATGAGCAGAACTTCCCTGTTGGGGAGCCAAAAGTAGTTGTCGTGCTTTGCGTCCCAGGACCCCACGGAGGTGACCTTATGGGCATGTCCCAGCAGTGTCGAGGGCCGGTGGCGCAGTTCCGGCACGACAGCCGCCAGAACGGTGAGGACAGCGGTCCCTCCCAGGATCAGGTTGCGCTTTTTTGTTGTCATGGTCGGTAGACACGAACGCCCGCCGGTCAGGCGGGCGCGGGCGGGTCATCGTCTCCGGGGCGGGCGCCGATGGTCTCGTGGACGAGGCTCTGGCGCAGGGCGCGTAGCTGCCGGGTGGCTTCGGCCAGATGCCGCAGGTTCTCGCGCCGGTCAAGCAGGGCCAGAGGGATCAGGGGCAGAGAGGCGGAGACGGTCAGCAGCCAGTATTCGATCCAGCCGATCAGCGCTTTCGGGGTGTGGGGGATGGGCAGGGAGGTCCCGCCCAGCCACAGGCCGAGCACAGCAAGCAGGAAGAACAGGCCCCAGAGCCGCAGGAGCCGCTGCTTGTGCGAGATCGAGTCGCGGCCCTCGGGCGTGAACCAGCGGCGCACTTCCCAGACGCCAAAGCCGGCGGCGGCGAGCAGGGCCAGGACGAGGGCGGCGCGAATGGCCATCAGCGGCCCCCGTTCCGGGCGGGCGGGGCGGCGGCCCCAGTGGCGAGGCGACGCAGCTCGGCGACGGCGTCGGCCAGGCCCTCTGGGTGATGGAAGACGGCGGAGCCGGCGATGAGGACATCGGCCCCGGCGCGGGCGACGAGCGGGGCGGTGTCGGCATTGACGCCGCCGTCCACGCCAATCTCGAAGCGCAAGCCATGGGCGGCCCGCAGCTCGGAAAGGGCGCGGATCTTTTGCAGCATCTCGGGCAGGAACGCCTGCCCACCGAAGCCGGGGTTGACGGTCATGACCAGGATGCGGTCCAGATCCCCCAGCACCCACTCGACGGCGCTGACGGGCGTGGCCGGGTTGAGGGCGACGCCGGCCTTCCCCCCGGCATCCTTGATCTGGTGCAGGACGCGGTTGAGGTGGAAGGTGGTCTCGGGGTGGATCGTCACCATGCTGCCGCCGCCCCTGCTGAGTCCGGCCTTGGCGAACTCAGACACATATTGCTCGGGGTGCTCGATCATCAGGTGCATGTCGAACGGCACACCGGTAACGGGGCGCAGGGCGCGGACGAGCTGCGCGCCGAAGGTGATGTTGGGAACGAAGTGGCCGTCCATGACATCAATGTGGATGTAGTCCGCGCCGGCCTCCGTGAGTTCCTCGACGGCCTCGGCGAAGGCCCCAAAGTCGGCGGAAAGAATCGAGGGCGCGATTTTGATGGGCATGGAAGTCCTTGGCCTTTAGAGGGTCCGTTAGAGGGTCTGCTGCTTGACGATCTTACCGTTGATCAGGATGCGGAAGGTGATCTTGTTGCCGAAGCCCTGGAGCGGCACGCTGATCATCTCGCCCGATGCGGGGGT
>JANOOM010000755.1:0-7303 GCA_031421335.1 Armatimonadota bacterium | reverse complement strand
GCCCCGGCTTCCGCTGGGGCTGGCTCTCCTTCCAGGACACCCACTATGCGTCCCCACGCCATGCGATCCGGTCCCGCCCAGCTGCTCCTCCTGATGCTCGTCGCCCTTGCCCTGCTGCCCGCCGCCGCCCGCGCGGGCGGGCGGGCCAGCGTCTCGCTCGCGGCCACCCCCGACATTATCTACGCGGACGGCAAGAGCACGACCGTCGTCACCGCCACCGTCCGCGATGCCAGCGGCTCCATCGTCGCCAACAACACCCCGGTCCGATTCACCACGACCCTGGGAACCCTGACCGGCGACACCGCTTCGACGACGTCCGGCGTCGCACGGATCTCGCTGACCAGCGCCGGCTCGCCCGGCATCGCCACCATCACCGCCGTCGCCTTCGGCTCGACCGCCGCCGGGTCGTCCGTCGGTGCCACGACGGTCGAGTTCACCGAGGACCGCGAATCGCTTTTCTCCAAGGACGCCCGCTGGATTCGTGTGGACTGCCCCAAGTATCTCATCTACAGCGCCGACTCGCACATCGTCGAGGCGCAGGGCAAGGGCGGCCTGGCCCACCTCTCCTATAAAGCCCTGGACATCCGGGCCGACTCGCTCCAGGTGGACCTCCAGACCCGGCAGATCCTCGCCCACAACGCTACCCTTCAGCGCGGCCGGCACGTCCTGCGCGTCGCCGAACTGCGCTACGACCTGCTGAACGGGGCGGGGACCGCCATCCTCGCCGGTGAGGCCCAGAGCGTCACCGTCACCGGGACGGACCTGGAAGCCGCGCCCGAGCCGGTGGACCCCGCCGAGCTGCCCCTGGTGTCAAATCCCTACCGCTTCGTGGACCTCGCCGATAGCCGCGTCGTCGTGTCCGCCCGCGCCATCACCGCCGATCCCGGCGACCAGATCCAGTTTCGGCGCGCGACCATCTACAGCGACGGCAAGAAGCTGCTCTCGGTGGCCTACCACGTCATGCCCATGAACACGGACCAGATCTTCGGCCAGCAGATCCTCGGCTTCGGGTCGGAAGGCGTCTTCCTGAACATCCCGTACTATTACAACGTTTCCCCGAACTCCAGGGGGACCGTGTACCTGCGGAACGCCGCCGTCAGCGGCGCGAACCTCGCGAGCGGCCTGTCGTCCGGCGCTTCCTTCTTCGGCAACCAGGGTGCCCGCCACGGGCTGGCCCTGGACCTGGAACAGACCTACTCGGTCGGACGCGGCGGCAACGGCCAGTTCCTCGTGAACGGCATCACCCGCTCCGAATGGGGCGCTCAGTGGAGCCACACCCAGAAGGTTGATGATGCCACGACTGGCTACCTGTTCCTGGACTACCCCGAGCACCGCAGCCTGTATGCCTCTTCCAACGTCTCGCGCCAGTACAGCGGCTTCACCGTCAACGCCAGCGCGGCCGGCACCAGCGACCCCGGCGTGGACGGCTACTCGGCCAAGTCCTACAGCTTCAGCACCTACCTCCAGACCAACCCGAAGCAGATCGGGCACACGCTCTTCAACTACTCGACCGACTTCACGATTCAGCAGGGCCAGTTCACCGCGTCCGCCCCGGACACCGGCACCGTCACCACCCCGGTCTCGAACCGCACCGTGGACGTCCGCTTCTTCACCCAGCCTTTGCAGCTCAACAAGCGCACCCAGGTCACCGACTCGCTCACCGTCGGCCAGGTCTGGAGCACCCAGAACAACCACCTCGCCCCCGTCGTCAGCGCCTCCCTCGGCCTGACCCGGACCTTCCGCAAGTCCGACTCGCTCTCCCTCAACTACACCTACCGCTATGACCCGCTCCTCAGCCAGCTCGGCTCGCCTTCGACCAGCCTCAACCCCCTGGAGGCCCTGCTCCGCTCCAGCACCCAGCAGCGCATCACCGCCACCTATCTCACCCTGCCCCTGCCCAAGCTTTCCATCTCCTTCGCCGGCGGCTACGGCCTCCCCCTCGGCGACCGCAGCCTCTTCGCTTCCGCCCGCTACCGCATCAACAACGACTGGGGCATCGGCCTGACCTCCTCCTACGAGCAGTACGTCGTGGACAGCTACCGCGACCTCGAATACTCAGTCAGCCACAAGGTCTTCGGCCGTGATCTCGCCTTCTACTACTCTACCAAGACCAAGAAGGTCCGCTTCGACTTCGCCGGGGCCGGCTGGCGCTAGGGCCATAGGACGGAAAGAAGGGCGCGTGCAAACGTGCCCTTTTTCAATTATGTTCCGTAGCAGGTCTGGTCTGCGGAACAATGAATGGGGTTCCTTATGGCAAACATCACGGGCCATGGGGCTCCATTTTGGGTGGTGTCCTCGGAGGAAAAGCCGGCTTTGTCGGCGGCATCATCATAACGCCGGCCGTCATATTCTTTGGTCATACTGTGAGCACAATAGAACGGAGGGTTCGGCCTTCTCTCAACAAGGTTCCCCCCCCAAACACCATTAAGCATGATAGCGACATTGGCCCTGATAAGTAACAAGTAACTGATCCTGGACGTTATCACATCCTTCGGCTAGTAGGAGGGCGGCCTGCGGGCGTGGAAGCAGAGCGACACCAGCGCGAAGACGTGTTGCTTGTACGACGGCACAAACCCCGTGTGCGAGTTCAACAGCAGCGGCAGCGTCACCGCCGTCAGCACGTTCGGGGCGGCGGGCCTGGTCTCGCGCACCCTCCCGACCTCCGGGACCACGTTTTACGCCTTCGACGAGCGCGGCAACGTCGCTTGATGCAAATATTCCCCACACAAACGCCGTCAGCCCGGCCCTCCTGTTCGGAGAGCCGGGCACTTATCTTTCCCGCCGACTGCCGAGCCTCCCAGACCCAATGACGGTATCAGGAGGCCGCGCGCCCGTAGAACCCTTCCAGGGCGGCAAGCAGGCCGTCCACCGTGGACTCCAAGGCCGTCACGTCCGGCTCCCGGCCTAACAATTCACGCGCCGTTTGGGCCGTGCTCGGCCCGATGCAGGCGACTACGACAGTTCCGGGCAGGGCCGCGCCGCCCAGGGCCGCCACGAAGTTCTTCACCGTGGACGACGACGTGAACGTCACCGCGTCAATCGTCCCCGACTGGAGCCGCGCTTTGACCTCGTCCGCGCCCGCGCCGTCCAGGACGTTCTCGTAGGCGACCACGGCATCTACCGCCGCCCCGCGCGCCGCTAAAGCCTCGATCAGCCCGTCATCGCCTTCTTTGGCGCGCGGCACCAGAACGTTGTTCTCGCCGAGTTCGCCCGGAAGCTCCGCCCCCAGGCCCGCCCCGGTCGTTGCCGAGGGCCGAAAGTCGGCGACCAAGCCGCGCGCCGAAAGCGCCTCCGCCGTCGCCAGCCCGACGGCCGCGATCCGCGCCGAGGCCAAGGCCCGCCCGTCCTTGCCGCCCGCCAGCAGCCGGTCGCAGAAGGCGTGGACGGCGGGGGCGGACGCGAAGCACACCCAGTCATAGGTCCCCGCCCGCACGATGGCGGCGTCCAGGGCCGCGTACCCGTCGGCAGGCGGGACGAGCTTGATCAAAGGGAACTCGACCGGCTCCGCCCCTTTCGCCCGCAGCTTCTCGGCGAACTCCGACGCCTGCCCGCGCGCCCGCGTCACCACGACCCGCTTGCCCGCCAAAGGCCCCAGATCGAACCAGCGCAGCTTCTCGCGCAGGCGCACAACCTCGCCCACGATCGTCACGGCGGGCGCCTTGAAGTTCGCCGCCTTCACCTTGGCAACGACGTCCCCCAGCGTCCCCACCAAAGTCTCCTGCTGGCCCGCCCAGGTCCCCCAGCGCACCAGGGCGACGGGAGTTTCGGGCGCCCGTCCGTTCGCCATGAGCTGCCCGGCGATCTCTTCCAGGTTCTCGACGCCCATCAAAAACAGCAGCGTGTCGGCGGCGTGGGCGATCTTGTCCCACCGCCGACGCCCCTCCGCCGACCCCGGCGTCCGTGTCCCCGACTCGCGCCCGTCGTCCCGCTCATGGCCGGTGATGACCGCGAACGACGAGGCCGCGTCCCGGTGCGTCACCGGAATGCCCGCGTAGGCGGGGGCCGCGACGGCGCTGGTCACGCCCGGTATGACGACGAATGGCACAGAGCGCTCGCGCAGGTATTCGGCCTCTTCGCCCCCGCGCCCGAAGACGAACGGGTCGCCCCCCTTCAGTCGCGCCACCGTCTTGCCTTCTTTGGCACGGGCGGCCAGCAGGGCATTGATGTCGTCCTGCTTCATCGCGTGCTTGTCGGCCTGCTTGCCCACATACACCCGCTCCGCACTCGCCCGCGCCCCGTCCAGCAGGCTCGGATGGGCCAGCCGGTCATACACGACCACGTCGGCGGCCCGCAGGGCCTCCGCCCCGCCCACCGTGATGAGCTTCGGGTCGCCCGGCCCCGCGCCGATCAGATATACTGTGCCAGTCGTCATGTCTCGCCTATGTTTTCCATCGTGAAGCCGCGCCGGGCGGTCACAGGGCGGTGTCTTCGCGGGCAAGCCCCGCCGCGTAGTCCGTCATGCCCGCTTCCGCTAGTGCGCGGTCTTCTCCCGCAGACTCCGCGTACAGCGCGGCCATCTCCGCCTCGTCTGCCTCCGGTTCTTCCCACTGCCGGAATTGGAGGCCGTGGTCGTTAGGGTATGGACGTCGGTGGTCGTTTTCCCCTAGCCAGATCGGCAGCGGGATGCCACTGGGGAACGCCGCACAGCGCCGAGCAAGATTCAAGTCCTGATGCGCGCAGAAGGAACAAATAGGGCTGTAGTTAGGGAGCGACTCTTCTTCCTCATCGAGAACTATTCTTCCATCGCGTGTATGAATGAGAGGCATCTGTTACTCCTGTTCCTGCCCATAAACCAGCCCACTATCATGGGCGACGCGCACCCAGACTTCGTGCCAGTGGCGCACGCTGGCTGTCTCCTGCGTCATCCGCCGTTGGCTGACTGCCTTCGTGAAATCATGGCGAACGGTTATGCTGTGCTTCGCGCACAGAGGACGCAGCACATCCTTCCAATACTTCAGGGTCCAGCCTGTCTCGGGTGGCCGCATGAACAACCGGCTGGCCGGGGTGACGACGCGCATCTCAGCCACCTCTGTCTCACAGGCGAAAGCGATGTCAGCGTCAGAGAACGAGCTGCCCGCGTGCCGGGCGTCTTCCGGCGGGTACTCCCAGCCGCGTGGGTGGTTGTGGGTGAAGATCACACCAATGCCGCCCTGGAGGGTCAACATCTCCCCTGGCCAAAAATCCACCCGGTACTGGCTCCCCGCCTTATCCATTAGAACGCGCCCCGCATCATCCACCGCGAAAGCCGACTCGAAGCGGTTGAACTTGATCTCTTCTTCCTTCGCCCGAACAAGCTCAATCGGTGACATCTTTATTTCCTCCCTGATTCTTGGCCGCTCACTCCTTCGCTGCGGGGTCTTCCCACTGCCGGAACTGGATACCGTGGTCGCCGGGGTGGGGAAGCCGGTGGTCGTTTTCCCCCAGCCAGATCGGCAGCGGGATGCCGCTGGGGAATGCCGCGCAGTGTCGCCCGCCGCCCTCATCCTGATGCGCGCACAAACCACAGACCGTGCTGTAAAGCGGAACGTCCTCGTAGCCGAAATCGATGTAAACTATCGCCTGGTCGCGTGTCTCCATCTTCACTGCCCTTGCCCCATTATACCCCCGACGCCCTCCCCCACACCCGCAAGCGCGGCAGGGTATAATAATCCCCATGCAAGAGAAGATTGAAGTCCAGAAGATCGAAGCCGTGGACCGGGCGTTCGACGGGGAGGCCCTGCTCTCCCTCACACTCAGCGAGGCCCGGAGCCGTGAGCCGGACGACGTCCGCAGGGTGACGGTCCGGCCTATCCTCCTCCGCAAGAAGCGGGTGTACCAGTTCGAGTACCAGTACGCCCAGAAGGTCCAGCACCGCAACCTGGAGCGCGCCGAGGCACGGGCATTGGTCCATTCCCTGCTCGCCGACACGTTCCGCCAGGGCTACTTTTACACGACGGCGGGCGAGTCCCAGGTCGCCATCGGCCGCACCGGGA
Organism: Armatimonadota bacterium; assembly: GCA_031421335.1. Classification (GTDB taxonomy): domain Bacteria; phylum Armatimonadota; class Armatimonadia; order Armatimonadales; family Capsulimonadaceae; genus JANXMY01. Next base: position 1,331 of record JANOOM010000755.1, on the reverse strand, counting down.
AAGTGACCGTCCATGCGCGGGGCGGCGCACAGGCCGCCCCCATCGCCCCGCCGAGCCACGATCGGCAGAAGAACTATCTGCTGGCCGAGGGCGAGCCGGTCCCGTTCCTGGTGCGGCTTGGCGTAATGGCGGCGGACGGCCGGGTCGTCGCCGCAAAGCGCGACAAGTTCAAGCAGATCAACCGATTCTTAGAGATGGTGGACGACGTGGCAAGTAGCCTGCCCGCCGAGGGAGAGCTGCACGTCATTGACTTCGGCTGCGGCAAGGCGTACCTGACGTTCGCCTTGTACCACTATCTATCCACCGTCAAGGGCCGCGCGGTCCGGCTGGTCGGCCTGGACCTCAAAGAAGACGTGGTCCTCTTCTGCGCCAAGGTCGCGCAGGACCTCGGCTGCGAGGGCTTGACATTCGCCGTCGGCGAGATCGGCGCCTACGCGCCTGAGGGCGGGGCCGTGGACATGGTCGTGACCCTGCACGCCTGCGACACCGCCACTGACGACGCCCTGGTCAAAGCCGTCGCCTGGGGGGCGCGCGTCATCCTATCCGTGCCCTGCTGCCAGCACGAGTTGTTCGGCCAGCTCGCCAGTGACGTCATGAGGCCGCTGCTCAAGCACGGCATCCTGAAGGAGCGCCTGACCGCGCTGGTCACGGACAGCGCCCGCGCAAGCCTGCTGGAGAGCGCCGGCTACTCCGTCCAGGTCCTGGAGTTCATCGCGCTGGAGCACACCGCCAAGAACCTGCTCATCCGCGCCATCCGCCGCGAGGGCTGGACCGGAGTGAGGCCGCCGTCTGCGGAGTACGCCGCCTTCCGCGACTTCTGGCACATCAAGCCTGCACTGGAGGCGGGGCTGGCAGTGCTGACAATGGGAGAGGCCCCCCCCGCCCCCAATTCTGTGGGAGCCGGAGAAGGCACCGGGTAGGGGCAGTCCCCCCGCTGTTGTCCGTGGCGTGTATGTCGGCCCCCCGGTCATGGCGCAGGCGCATGGCGTCAACGTGGCCTTCTTCCGCCGCGTACATCAGCGCGGTGATGCCGTCTTCTTCCTCTGCGTCATCCGGTCCGTCGCCCCGGTCCAGAAGGCGCCGGACGAACTCCGTCCGGCCTTGCTGTGCCGCGCGGCGCAGTGCTTCACTCAGAATGGCTGCACCGCACCCAGCATCTGCGCGTACAGCGCCTCCTGACGCGCCCGCGCCTTCGCATAGATCTCGTGCCTCGCCATGTCCGGCGCATACGTCTTCCCCAGGTAAGCCGGCACGTCCCCCAAGTCGCCGATCAGGCCCAGGCCGTCCAGGGCCAGCAGGGCCGCGCCCCGGCTGGACGCCTCAAAGACCCG
>JANOOM010000754.1:0-10000 GCA_031421335.1 Armatimonadota bacterium | reverse complement strand
CCCGCCGCAAGCGGCGGGGTGGGTTCGGGATTTTTGAACCATCGCGCCCATCGTGCGTCAGGATAAGAGAACCGTCTCTTCCGACTGTCCGATTTGAGGTGTCCCCATACGACCTTTCGCCCGATTTAGCCTGCCGCTGGCCGCCCTCGGCCTCCTGGCGGCCCTGCCCGCGCCCGCGCAGATCGTCTACACCATGCCGAACGCCTCCGCGTCCAACGGCTACCCGCAGCAGGGCCGGGCGCGGCGGGGCCGGAACAATCCAAACTACAACAATCCAAACTACAACAATCCGAGCTATAACAATCCGAGCTATAACAATCCGAACTATCGCTACAACCGGAACGGCGCGGGCGCCCAGAACAGCGGCAACCGCACCAACGCGAAGACGAACACGGCGGTGCCAAAGGGGCCGAAGCTACTGCCGCCCGGCCCGGTGGACAACGAGGACTCGGTCAACACCGCGCCGGCCGTGAGCGCAGGGGGGGTGCTGTACTTTGGGTCCTGGAACCACGAGGTCACCGCCCTCGACGAGAGCACCGGGGCGGTCAAGTGGAAGTTCACGGCGGGCGACATCATCAACGCCTCGCCCGCCGTCGGGCCGGACGGGGCGGTCTACGTCACCTGCCGCGACAAAAACGTTTATGCTCTGGACGGCAAGACCGGGGCAAAGCTCTGGCAGTTCGCGACGGCGGGGCGGCTCGCCACGCGGCCCGCCGTGGCCGGGGGCATGGTCTACGTCGGGACGTCCGACAAGGACCGGAAGGTGGTCGCGCTGGACGCCAAGACCGGCGCGAAGAAGTGGGAGCAGGCGACGCAGACGGCGGCCTCCTCGCCCGCCGTCGGGCCGGGCGGGCTGGTCTACGTCTCGGCGGGACGGCTGTACGCGCTAGACGGGGCGACAGGGGCCATCAAGTGGAGCGAGGACTTGAACGTCCTGCCGGCCCAGGCGCCGACGGTCAGCCCGGCCGGGACGGTCTATGTGGGCACGGCGGACGCGAAACTGCTGGCCTTGGACGGCACCTCGGGGAAGACGCTGTGGCAGTTCGACACCGGCGATAGCATGGATTATCCGGTCGTGCTGGGGCCGGACGACACGCTGTACGCGAGTGCCCGGAAGCTGTTCGCCCTGCGGACGAACGGCAAGGAGCGCTGGGAGCGAGCGGGCAATGGCACGGCCTGGTCGGCACCGGCTGTCGGCGAGAACGGCGTCCTGTATACGGGCTACAGCGACTCGAAGGTGTACGCGCTGGACGCCGCCACGGGCGGCACGAAGTGGGCGTTCGCGACGAACGACGGCTTGATCTGCTTCCCGGCCCTGGGCACGGCTTCCGCCGTCTACTTCCAGTGCGAGGGCGACAGCGAGGTCTATGCCCTGAACCGCCAGACGGGGCGGGCGCTCTGGACAGCGGCGCAGGACCCGACGCAGGGACCGGTGCGGCCGGCAGCAGCGCGCGTGAAGAAGTAGGGCGGGCCAGCCAGCTATTTTGTCCGGCGGTTGGAACCGCAGCGACAAAAGTACAAAGTCCGCCTTCGCGGACTCAGACTCCGAACCTGCGAAGGCAGGGTTCGTGCTTTTGTTGGCGCGACTTTAGTCGCCCACAAGAGCTGGAAGGCCCTAGGAGTAATCGGGGCCGGAAGGAATCCAGGGCAATGGGGCCGAATGGGGCCGTCAACGCAGGGGCCGTTGACGGCCCCATCTTATGAGGCACCCTATGGAACCCACACCCGATACCCAGGCGACACCCGACACCGAGATCACCCTGACGCGCGGCGACTGGCGGCTCGTCGTCGCCCCCTACGGCGCATCCCTGCGCGGCCTCTCCCACGCGGGCGCGGGGGTCATCACCGGCTACTCCGGCGCGAAGGGTAAGGTCGGCGGGCAGGGCGACGTCCTGATCCCCTTCCCCGGCCGGGTCGCCAGCGGTCGGTATACGTTCATCGGGCAGACCTACCAGATGGACTTGAACGACAAGGAAACGCCGAGCGCCATCCACGGGTTCCTGCGGTCCGTCCTCTGGGAGACCGAGCAGCCCGCCCCCGACGAAGTGACGTTCACGACCAATCTCCACGCGAGCGACCATGCCGGCTATCCGTTCTCTTTGGGCGTGCGCGTCACCTACCATGTGACCGATAGGGGCATGGCGGTCGCCTTCGTCATCGAGAATATCGGCGACACGCCCGCGCCGGCGGCGGCGGGCTTCCACCCCTATTTCACGGTCGGCACGGGCCTGATTGATGCGGCCACGCTCCAAGTGCCGTTCGGGGCAACGCTGGAGTATAAAGATCTGCTGCCGACCGGGAACATCCTGCCCGTGGACGGCACGGACCTGGACTTCCGCGTCGCGCGCCCCATCGGCGGCACGGTGTTCAATACCTGCTACCTTCATCCCACGCGCGACGCGGACGGCCATGTGCGTATCCGTTTGTCGGACGAGGCGACAGGCCGGGCGCTGGCGGTGTGGCTGGACGCGGCCTGCGACTACGTCGTGCTCTACTCGGGCGATCCTCTGCCCGCCGACCACCGCCGCCGGGCATTGGCGATCGAGCCGATGACGTGCGGCTCGGACGCCTTCAACCACCGCCAATGGGGGCTGGCATCGCTGGTGCCGGGCGAGACGCTGTCGGGGTCGTGGGGGGTGACGGCGGAGTAGGGGGCAAGGGGCGGGGAGGAGATAGGGCGGAAAGGGAGGGCGGGGGGACCCCGCCCTCTTTTCTTGCCACGGGTTGAAACTCGAGGCTCAGAAGTGCCCACTGTCCAAGGGACAGAAGAGAGAAATGCTTGGGCCATTTTGGCTGTATCTCCGTTGTCTTGCGTCCCCTGGACGCTGGGTTTTTCGGCGCCTTGGGTTTTAACCCGTGGCAGGCCGGTCGGAAAGGGGCCACCGATGCTGGACATGAACGGGATCGTTCAAGAGATGCGCGCGGAGGGCTTCGAGGTCACGGCCGAAGATGTGGCCGCAGTGCATCAGGGCCTGAAAGACGGGCGAGTCTACGCGGACGCGGTGGACCGTGAGGTCGTCAGGAGGCTACAGGGCCAGGCTGCACAGACGATGAGTGACGGGGAAGTCGAGAACGCCGGGCTTTAAGTCGGGGGTCTTCACTTGCTACAGACACCCAGGCCCGCACCCAGTCCACGGACATGGTGTTGCGGCGCGGGTCGCGCAGGCTTTCCAGCGTCGGCAGGCCCTCCCAGGCGAAGACTTCGGTGTCGAAGAACAGATACATCGGCTCGCTGAAGGAGGCGCCGGGCGTGGCCTCGGCGACTTGTTTGCCGTCCAAAAAGAAGGAAACGGTCTTGGCATCGCGCCACCAGACGCCGTAGGTGTGGTAGGCCTGGGCCGCCCCGGTGGGCATGGGGGCCTTGCGCGGCGTGACGATGTCGTGGTCCCAGCCTTGGGCGAAGTCGTGGGTGTTCATCAGCATCTGCTTGCCGTTTTCGGGGTTCTTGAGCGAGTGGCCGATCTGCTCGACGACGTCAATCTCGCTGTACTTGCCTTGGAACCAGAAGGACGAGGTCATGGGCAGATCCGACGCCTTCAGCCGCGCCTCGTAGTAGCCGTATCGGGCGATGGGGAGCAGCGAGGAGACGCAAGCCGAATGCACCCAGGTGTCTTTAAGGGGGTCGTGGACCTCAGCCATGCTCTGGACCGACGAGGTGCTGCGGAGGAGCAGGGCGCCGGCGGCGAAGGAGACATTGGCCGGGTCGAAGTGGCTGGGGTCCCGCCCGGTCCAATAGGGGTGGCGGGGCTGCCACTTGGCGGGGTCGAGCCGCGCCCCGGCAAACTCATCAGTCAGCGGGGCGTAGGCCCGCCAGTGCTGATCTGGGGGGAGGACGGGCAGGCCGCTCTTGTCGGTCCGGGCGGGGCCGAGAAACGGCGGGGCGGGCCGGAGGAAGGCGCCGATGCCGGCCGGCTTTTGGGGCGGCAGCACGGCCCCCAGGAAGTCGCGCCCGCCGCTGCCGGGGATGCTCAACCCCGCACCCAGCAGGGGCGAGCCGGGGCGGGGGGCGTAGGCACGGACGCTGGAACTGCCGGGGTCGGCGAGCCGGGGGTCGGCGGTGACGGCGTGGGCATCGGCAGGGCGGTTGGTGAGGGCGCCCCAGTAGGCGTTGTGGTCGAACAGGACCTGGGTCATGCCGCCGAAGTCGAAGCGGGCTTTGCCAGCGGCGTAGAAGACGTTGTTGAAGAAGCGGGTGTCGGCAGGCCACCGACCGCCCCAGTTGCCGCTGGCGACCAGGGGAATGTCGGCAGCGTCGCCCAGATAGAAGGTGTTATTGTAGACCAACGTGTTTAAGCACGGGCCGCTGATATTGAAGGTGTGCAGGCCGTCGTTGACGCTGACGTTGTAGCGGATGACCGTGCCCTCGTTGCCGATGTTCCAGGGCGGGTTCTGGCCGCCGTCGTCGCAGATCAGCATGAAGCCGCCGTCGTTATCGTGGCTGTAGTTGTACTGGAACAGGGTGTGGCGGCAGTTGTAGTCCGAGTCGTAGCCCTCGCCGTCCATCGTCCCCTTCATGCCGCTGACCTCGTTGAACTGAACCACGGTATTGTCGCAGGACCAGGGCCAGATGCCCGCCGCGTAGTCGAGGGCGCGCATCCGGCCGCCGCGCAGGGTGTTGTGTTCGATCAGGCAGCCGAGGCAGCCGATGGGGACGATGCCGTCGCCGCCGATGTCGGTCAATGTGTTGCCCCGGATGACGACCCGCGTGCTGAGGGGCCAGGCCGGGCGCGGGTAGTAGGCGCTCAGGGTGATGCCGTTGCGGTCGGTGCGAGCGAGCCGGCAGTTCTCGATTGTCAAGCCGTCGTAGCGGGTCTTTGTTTTGTCGCCGCCGCTGGTGCAGGAAATGCCGTTGCCGCCGCCCGCGTCTTTGACGTTGCTGCCAAACACGTCGTGGACGTCGAGGGCGCGCAGGCGGATGTCGTGGGCGACGCCGAAGTTTTCGAGACTCACTTGCACCCCGGCGAGGTGGGGCAGGCGGACGGGGGCGCGATTGGCGATGTCCAGGCCTGATACGTCCCAATATTCGCCGTTGTAAAGGTAGAAGGTCGCAAGAGACTTACCCTGAGCGTCAATGGCAGGTTTGGGGCCGGCCCCGTAGCGTGTGAGGGTGACGGGGCGACCGGCAGCGCCGCTGCCGCCGGGGGAGAGGAAGCCGGCCCAGTGACTTCCGGCGCGGAGCAGGATGCGGTCGCCCGGCCCGAAGGTGCCGGCGTTGACACGGTCCAGGCTGCGCCAAGCGCGGCCGGCGCTGCGGCCGTCAGCACTGTCACGGCCGTGCGCCGAGTCCACGAAGTAGGCGGTGCCGCCGGGCGACTTCCAGGTCCGCTTGGGGGCGGGCAGGGGCGGGGGGGTGGGCAAGGGCGGGGCGGGCGAGGCTGTGAGGGTGAGAGTATTGATGGCCAGGGCACCCTTGTTCTGGATGCCGAGGATGAGGATGTCGCCCGCTTCGTGCGGGGTGAACGCAGTCGCGATGTGTCCGGTCTGGCCCGGCTCGCCACTCCAATCCTGCCAGCCCTCACCGCCGGTCGTGCTGTCGGGGCGGCGGGCGAGGACGTAGAACTTGGCATCGGCGGCGCGGGCGAGGACGCGGTAGTCGAAGGAGAGGGTGTAAGCTTTTTTGGGGTCGAGCAGGCCAGGCTTTGAGTGGAAAAACTCGTTCCACTCGGAGGAAGCGGCGCGCGAGTCGCCTTTGAGGGACGGATTGCCGCCGACTTCTTCGGCGGGGTCGGTGGTCACGAGGGCGGGGTTGTCGGCGGCGACGACCGGGTCAAGGGGCATGACCGTCTTGGGCGCGTCGGCGCAGGCACAGGCGGCGAGGAAGACAAAGAAGAGAAGCAGAGGCATGTTTGTTCTTGTAGCAGTTCTCATAGCAATTTATTGTATCACGGACGGGCGGAAGAGGCAAGAGGAACAGGAAAAGGAAAAAGAAAAGGAAAAGGGCGAACACAAGGTTCGCCCCTACGGGGCAGGGAGGCAAAACAGTGAGGCAGGGTGCGCGGGCGTATCGTAGGGGCGAACCTTGTGTTCGCCCTTCCCCTGCGCGTGTCCCCTGCGCCCTTCCCCTGCGCCCTTCCCCTGCGCCCTTCCCCTACACCTTTTCCCTGCTTTCTCGTGTCTCCAGCGCCCGCAGGTTCAGGGCCGGAGCCGGCGCAGGAGGGCTTGCAGCACGAGTGGGGCCAGATAAGCGTGACCGGCGGCGTGGGGGTGAACGCCGCCGCCGTAGGCGGGCGAGGCGAGGGCGACGTCCGGGCCAAGGTCAACCAGGACGGTGCGGCGGTCAGTGGGGGACGCCGCGTGGTACGCCGTGAAGCCGGCTTTGAGGGCGGCGATATAGGTAGGACCGTTCGGGTAGACGCGGGCGTCGGCGAGTCCCGACGGGACCAGGACGAGGATTTGGGCGGCGGGGGCGGCCCGGCGCAGTGCGGCAAGGGCACTGGTCACGCTCTCCTTCATCGCGGCCTCATCGCTGCGGCTCAAGCACTCGTTGACGCCGTAGTTGAGCAGGATGGCGGCTGGCTCCTGGCTGGTTTTCCCATAGGCGCTCAGATGACCGCGCGGGTCCAGGAGGGACGTGTCGGCGTTGATCTTGTTCCAGCGGCCTGCGCCACTGGGCGCGAGGAAGTAGGCGGGGACGTCGCCCTGGGCATCGCCGGGGCGGAGCCAGCCGGAATAGCCGCAGGCGGAAGCGGCATAGTCGAAGCCCGCCGCGTTCAGGCCCTGCCCGACGAGGAACGCGTAGTCGCGCAGGCTGTTGTCCGCGCCGTCGTCGGCCTGGATGCCTTCGGTGATGCTGTCGCCGACGATCAAGACCCAGGGTCACGTCGGCGCGGGCGGGCAGGATCGGCGCGATTATCAGGAGCATCAGGAGCAGCATCCGCAGACCTTTCGGCATCAGTGTTCCCCCATCGAGGCCAGCCGGTACGTCCCGGCCCGGCTGAGGCGGACCGTCCTACCTCCCACAGTCACCTGCGCATCCACATTGGGCGGCAGGGTGATATGGGCGATGAGGCCGCCACTTTTCTTATCTAAGCGGACGTGGATCGGGCCGCGCGGTGTGGGCACGTCGCCTTCAGCCCAGGTCAGACCGGCCAGGTCGGGCGCGATCTCGGCGGTCTTGAAGCCGCCGCCGATGGGGCGGACGCCCAGGACGCGCTCGGAGAGCCAGCTTGTGGGGCCGGACGACCAGCCGTGACACAGGCTGACGAAGTAGCCGTGGTTGCCGTCGGCGTACAGGTTGGCGTGGAAGTCGCTCTTCGGCCAGTGCGGGTCGTAAGCCTCCCAGCAACTCGTCGCGCCCTGGGCCAGCATAGCGCCCCAGTAGCTACGCAGGACGCGCAGGGTTTCCCGGTTGTGGCCGGCCCGGCTCATCGCGTAGATGACGTAATTGTTGTAGTAGGGCGAGATGACGCCGTTGTTGTAGGGCGGGGTGCCGGTCTTGTCCCAGGCGGGGCTGCTTGGGTCCAGCACGGCGTCATAGATCGTCTTTTTCTGTGCGGGAGTGGCGACGCCCGAATAGACGGCCATGGCGTTTTCTTGAAGACGGTCGCCGTAGGTGTTAGTTTGGGCGCTGAGGAGGTTCTGCCGGGCGGCCTGAGTCAGCGTGTCGGCCCAGGCGGTATACCGGGCGGCATTGGCCGGGTCGCCCATCTCGCGCAGCAGGAAGACGGCGTCGCGGGCGGCCCGGACGTAGAACATTTGGGTGGTGGCGCGGGCCAAGGGCGTGTCACCGTCAAATCCGGGCGACCAGTCCGCAAAGGGCCAGGCATGAGTTTTGTTGGCGAATAGATTCTTGTCGTCCAGTTCGCCCTGCATATGGCCGAGCAGGGAGACCAAAAGGTCGTGCTGCTTGTGCAGATAGGCGTAGTCGCCGAGGCGGCGGTGGAAGTCCGCGAGCGTGCAGATCCAGGCGCAGGAGTAGCCGGGGATGCCGTTGACGTGGTTCTTCGGCGGGGCAGTGGCCGGCAGACCGTCCTGGGCGTCGTCGCGCAGGCGCTGCATGGTTTGTTCCATCAGGAACTTGTCGGCGAACACGGTGTCAATGACGCGGCCTGAGACGTGCAGGTCCCCGATCCAGCGGGCGCGGTCCCGCTTAGGGGCATCCCAGATGTCCTCCTGCATGCACAGGTGGGCGGTATAAGCGCCGGTGTACCAAAGCTTTGTCAGCAAGGGGTCGGAGCAGGCGAAAGAGCCTTTGTACCGCACCGGATAATACTTGAAGTCCAGGGTGGCCCCGGTCAGCGTGGTGGGGCGCGGCCCCAGGAAGCGGAGCCGGGCGTAGCGGAAGGCGCTGTAGGGGGAAGCGGCTTTCCCCGCCGCGTCGCAGGTGAGGAGGTGCGGGCCGCCCCAGGGCGAGCGCAGGCACTCTTCACGCGACTCGCCGGTCGAGACCTGCACCTGCGCGCCGTCCGGCCCCGTGACCTGGATGCGCCCGGCGACTTCTTTGCCGAAGTCCAGCAGGAGGCTGACCGGGTCGGCGACGCCGGGGATGGGATGGGCAGTCAAGCGGACCGGGCCGCGCCCGGTCAGGGTTGCCGCCCCTTTGATCGTTCCCAATCCCAGCATCTCCACCGAGACCGGGCGCAGGGTGAGGTGGGCCAGGTAGGGCACGCTGGCGTCGTAGCCGGGCCACCCTTGGAGGCCGCCCGCATTCGCCCATGGGCCGCCGGTCAGGGCGGCGATGACCGTGGCGCGCTGCCAGGCGGCGGCGCCGGTCCAGACGCGCCAGCGCGCGTCCGTCTCAAGCGGGGCGCGGCCAGACATTTCCAGCCGGGCGACCAGCCCCGCCGCGCCGCCGGCGTTCAGGGCGCGCACGGCGAGGACGTTTCGGCCTGCCACGAGGAACGGCGCGACATTGATGCGGTGGACGTGCTGCCAGACGTTTTTGTCCTTTGGGTCGGGCGCGGAATGGTCCACGGCGCGGCCGTTGACGGACAGCGTGAAGAAGTCATCGGCGGTGATGTACAGCGTCGCCCGGCGCGGCGCGGCGGCCAGGCCGAAGACGCGGCGGAAGAAGACAGTCTGGTTGTTCCGCGTCGTGGCGGCCCATATCCATTTGGCAGAAGGAAGAAAAGCGGCGGACGCCTTAGCCTGCGTCGGCAGCGGCAGGCCGTAGGTTGGGTCCAGGGTCGGGGGGCGGGCCGACGCACTGCCGAGGGCGGCCAGAAGCAGGAAAGCAGTGAGGGGAGCAGGGGTGGGTGAGATCATAGAGTTTCCTCGGCAATGGGGGTGGCTGGGACCGGCGCCCAGTCCATCTTAGTGAAAGCGGCATCCGGGCCGGTCGCCATTGTCCAGAGGATCAGGCGGTTTGGGCGGGGACCGGGGGAGAGCCAGGCAGCGGGGACATAGAACTGGTCGGACGGGCCGCCGTTCAGGTGGGGGTCAAGGGCGGGTCCGAGGAGGCAGCGGCCCAGGGGATGCCCGTTAACGAACAGGTGTCCCAGGAGGTTCTTGCCGCCCAGACTGAGAACGTAGCCGGTGGGCGCGATGGGGCCGGTCAGCGGCAGGAGCCGAGCGTAGAAGCTTTGAGACCCGTCTGTGCCCAGGGCCAGCGGCCCGGCCGGGCCAGCCACGAGCGCGGGCGGCTGGGACAGCTCACCGGACACCTGCCAGCCGGCGGCGGGCTTCAGCGGGGTATCGCCCAGGCGGACCGGACCCCACACGCCGCGCGGGCCATTAAGATAGAGGGCGGGGTTGCGGCCGTCGTCGAAGTTCGCGTGGCCCCAGACCTCGACGCGGACTTGGAGGGTGTTCTGCCCGTCCTGGAGGGCGCCCGCCGTGTCAAACTTGACCTCGTTGCCGACGCCCCGCTGTGTCCCCAGTGGCTTACCGTTGAGAGTGGCCGTCACGATGTCCCCACTATGGGCCAGGGAGAGGGCGGGCGGAGCGTTACGAGGGGGGGCGGCGTGGGACGAGGAAGCAGTCAGCAGGGCGGCGAGAGCGGCAAGTGTCATGAGGGGAGCGGGTCGCATTAGGTTATTCTGTTCCTTTGGGGCCTCGTGCC
>JANOOM010000753.1:0-1898 GCA_031421335.1 Armatimonadota bacterium | reverse complement strand
CCCTCCTCAAACAACAAAAGGGCAGGAGCAAAGCCCCCGCCCGAACGTCAACCGGCGCGCAGCGCCTTCCAGCGAGTGAATTTATTCTCAGCGGGATGTCAATACCCCGCAGCTTGCTGCGTCACCTCATCTGTCCTGAGCCTTTGGCCTGACCCGCTCTTGCGGCGTGCGGTACACTGTGGGTATGAGCGACCTTCTCCACAAGAGGCACAACGTCTCGGCCCTGCTCTACCATGCCGTCTGCCCGACCAAGTACCGCCGCGCGGTCATCACCGAGGAGGTAGAGGCGGTGCTGCGGCGGGTCTGCCTGGACATAAGCAACCGCTACGAGATCACGTTCCTGGAGATCGGGGCCGACGGCGACCACGTCCATTTCCTGGTCCAGTCGGTGCCGACCTACAGCCCGAAGAAGATCGTCCAGACGATCAAGAGCATCACGGCCCGCGAGGTGTTCGCGCGGGTGCCGTCGATCAAGCGCCAGCTCTGGGGCGGGGCGTTCTGGTCGAGCGGCTACTACATTGACACGGTGGGCCGCCACGGCAGCGAGGAGGCGATCCGCAGCTATGTGGCGGGCCAGGGGCGTCAGGGGGAGTACCGCCAGTTCCACGCCCAGCCTCCCGAGCCGCCTGGCCCACAGTTGGAGCTGTTTTAGCCGCAGAGCCTCGCGTCGCGGTCCTTCAGATACCCCGCAGCTTGCTGCGGGTGAGATTTCATTTTTGGGCATCCGCGTCTTAAAAGGACGCTTTTCTTTATATTCGGCAACATTGCCCGCAATCTTTACCCCGCCCACCCAGAGATTTGCCCGGAATTGTTTGTTTTGCCTGTCGCGCCGAATAGCGTCTCCGCGCTTCCTTTCAAGCCAGTTCCGGCAGCTGCGTCAGGCTCCTGGCGCACCGAGCGCAGGCGGCTGATACGTGAGGATAAGCCGCGGAGGAACCGCGCAGACATGAACTAGCCAAAAGGCCGGCTGCCCACTGAAGAGCAGCCGGCCCTTTGCGCCAGGCGATCCTTGCAGGAACGACCGGGACTACCGGGACAGTCTGAGCGGCTCTCGGCAGGAAGGGCCGCCAGCGCTTTGGCAGTGTTAGGCGACAAAAAGTCTGCTGCCGGTAAACGGCAGCAGACTTGAGGAAAGGAATGTGAACTCGCTTTTATTCGCCGTTAACGGCGGTGCTGGACAGGTCCACGCCATCGGCGGAGGTGCCCCAGATGATGTTGTTGCTCCAGACGCTCGTTCCCCAAATGATGTTGCTGGAAGCAAGCGTCCCGTTGGCAAAGGTGCTGCCCGTTCCCCAAATGATGTTGGTGCCCCAGATGATGTTGGTGCCCCAGATGATGTTGGTGCCCCAAATGATGTTGGTGCCCCAGATGATGTTGGTGCCCCAGACACAGTTGTTGCTGCTGACAATGCCGACGTTGCCACTGGCGTCGCGTCCCAGTGCGGGGCTGAGGGTGGGGTGGGCGACGGTGACGGTGCTTTGCAGGGCGGCGGGAATGTTGAGGTAGCCGGCCCCATATGTCAGTGGGTCGTAGTGGCCGCTCGGGTCACACCACTTGTCGGCGGAGACCATCAGCCGGGCCTTGACGCTGTCCGGGGATAGGTTAGGGTTGGCTTGCAGCAGCAGGGCGGCGGCCCCGGCCACGACCGGTGCGGCCATCGAAGTCCCCGAAAGGTAGAAGTAGGTTTTTGACGCCCTCGTAGTGCTGCTGTTGCCGTACATCGTGAGGGGTACGACGTTCGTCGCGCCATAGGTGTTGTCCAGGTAGCTCTTGGCGACGTTCACTGAGATGATGCGGTTTCCAGGGGCGACCAGGTCGGGCTTGAGGATCAGGTCCAGGCGGGAGGGTCCCCGGCTGCTGTAAGTGGCGATGCGGTCATCGGCACGGTTGCCATCCAC
>JANOOM010000752.1:0-2431 GCA_031421335.1 Armatimonadota bacterium | reverse complement strand
TGCCTCCGCAGGTTAAGACTAGATCCTAGTTCGGTTGAAGCCGCCCGCGAGCACCTACCCCTCGAACGACATCACCACCGCCGCATTCCGCTCCCAGACGAAGGGGAACCGCGTCCCATTCCCTAGCTCCGTCCCGCGCCGCTCATCGCGGGCGTTCCGCACAGGCCTGGTGAACTTCAGCGTGATCGGCACCAGCCCCGTCTTCAGCCCGATGGCGTTGCCGCCGCCCGCCTCGGTGCCGGACGTTTCGGGATTGGCGCACACGAACAGAACGATCCGGCCATCCGGCTTGTGGAAGTAGGTGACTTCGGCCCCGAACGTCGCTTCGCCCGCACCCTCGATCTGAACCCAGGGCACAGCGCCGCCCGCTCTGACATGCATCAGGAAGGTCTCGCGGCGCTTCGCGGCCTCCGGCCCGGCCACGCGGTAGGCGTTGTACCACTGCGGCGACAGGTTCAGGAGGACGGCGGTCCCCAGCCCCACGCGGCGGACATTAGCCGTGGGCAGGGCGCGGACGGCCTTGTTGAACCCACTCGGATCTTTGAGGCAGCCTTCGGCGTGAGACAGGAACTCCGCGTTCGTCTTCCAGCCGTAGCCCGCGTCCTGGTCCACCTCGTACCATTTCCCGCCGAACACGTCCGCCTGAGTCATTGCCGGGTCGTGGCGGACCCCGAGCAGGGCGTCTAAAGCGCCCCCATTCGTCCGCCCGCGCCCGTGCTGGTCCCAGACGCCGGGCAAATAGTCAGCGATAACCGTCCCACCCCGGCGGCAGAAGGCTTCAATCATCCGCGCCTCGGCATCGGACAGGCAGAGGCAGGCGGGCAGGATCAAGACTTTGTACCCGGCCGGGATGCCGTTCTGGATGACGTCGGCATAGCTCAGAAAGTTATATTGCAGGCCGCCATCGCGCAGCATGTTTTCCCACGCCTGTCGGACCCGGTGCGAGGCGCCCAAGCGGTGGTCGCCGTCGCGGTTCACCCAGGTCGAGCCGTGCGCCTGGGCGTCCAGCACCCAGCCGAGCTGGATGGACGGGTGGCTGTAGAGGAGGGCGATGCCGTCGTGTTTCCACTCGGCGTCTTCCATCAGGGGGCTGATCTTCTGGCCGGCTTCCCGGTAGTGAGGGGCGACGATGTCCTGCCAGGGCTGCGGCGTCGGCCCGTCGAACCAGTTCTCGACCCAGCCGATGTGGCCCCGGTTGCCATGTGCCAGATAATACCAGACCTGCCAGATATCGTCCTCGGCGGACTGGTGAAAGGTGCTGGTGACGGCCGGGACGGCGCCACGAGGGTTGAAGGAGCGGATGATAGCCTGCGACGACCCCAGGTTATACGCCTCGATGTACTGGAGTTTGGTCATCAGCTTGGCATAATCGTAGCCACCGAAGGCGTTGGGAGCCTGCCCGCCGACGATGCCGCAGGGGGTGTCCGGGTCGAGAGTATTGGCGTATTCAACGAGGCCGCCCAGAAAGTCGCACCAGTAGGAGTCATTAAAGCTCCACTGGTCCAGCAGGGGCGAAGCGTCGAAGTCGCGCACGGTCCAGGTCGGGAGGTGCGGCCTGGTGTCTTCGTAAGTGACCCAGTGGTCACGGACAGGTGCGGCGCCCGCGCCGTAGATGGCGGCCAGCCAGGCGGGATAAGCGGCCGGGTCGTCGCAAACGCGCCACATGGTCGGGTGGACGAAGTGGCCCCACGAGACCTCATCGTCGAGCGCGTAGGCGGCGCGGAAGGGGGAGGACTTTACCTGCGCGATGTTCGCGCGCATCTTCGCTTGGAGCTTTGATCTGAGCGCATCGTTGACCGGCACAGTGCGGACGCCGCTGCTGTGCAGCTCGGCCAGGTGCGGCTTCTGCTGGCCGCCGTCCCACAGGTGGAGGTCGTGCTTGCCGGCGGTGTGGTCGAGGTAGAAGCGCAGCTTGAAGCGGTTGATCCAGGCGAGCTTGCCGGACGGCGTGTCGGGCGCCCCGCCGTTGCCATCGAGAAAGGCACCGTTGTAGCCGTGGGCGAGGCTCCAACGCCCGCTTTCCTCAGTGTAGCCGGTCGTCCACTGGTAGGTCCAGGGCATGTAAAGCCAGCCGGGGAAGGCTTTCCAGCACCAGGCCCGGTCCTGCCGAACCCGTTTGAAGTCCGAAGAGGTCCGCACATAATACGCGTAGGCATCGGCCGGGGCGGGTGGGCGCGGCGCGGCGAGCGCGCGGACGGCGAGCGGGGCGGCCCCGAGGGCGGCGCACAGGCCGAGGAGGAATTCGCGCCGCCGCATGGCGGCGGCTTTCTGCTCTGTCAGCGTTTTCATGGCACCCATTGTAACACAGGGCTGCAGGCTTTGCAAGGCCCCAGGATCGCCGCGCTGAGGGGGGCGGCGACGGCGTCGTTGAAGCCCTTGAAGCGGTCCGCGTCCGGCAGGATGGGCGAAAGCGGCACGTAGCAGCGGCTCA
>JANOOM010000751.1:0-26513 GCA_031421335.1 Armatimonadota bacterium | reverse complement strand
GTAGATCAGGCCGGCGATCAGCAGGGCAGCTATGACGGCCCCGATGATGAGCTTCCGGACCAGGCCAGCCGGCTCTTTTTCGTCCTTCTTGTCGTCGCCTTTGGGGCCTTCGTCCTTCTTTTCTTCCTTGGCGGCGTACTTGGCGCCGTCGTGGCCTTCCGGCGTGACCGCGGGGAACTTGGCCTGGCCGTGACCATTGCCGTGACTATTGCCGTTCCCGCTGCTGTTCTCGGTGCCGTTTGCGCCGTCCTTCCCGTCTTTGGCCGGGGAGGGGTAGATCTGTGACTTCCCTTTTTCCTGCTGTTCGTCTGCCATCTTTTGCCTTCCTGCTTTGTCTGTCCTGCTCACTTCATCCTACTGCATCTGCGGGGTGCCGACTGCGTTCTGGAACTGGGCACGGGCGACCAGATAATTATAAACGGCGTCCACCTGATTGTTTTCTGCCTGTACGAGTGCCGCCTGGGCGTCGGTGATTTCGAGGTATAGGCCGACCTGGCCCTGGTATCGGAGCTGGGCGAGCTGACGCGCCCCGATGGCCGCCTGCAATGCGGCGTTGGCCGCCCCGATCTGCTGGGCCGATGTCACAAGGTTCAGGTACGCCTGCCGGACGTCCAGGGCCACATCGGAGCGGGTGGAGGCGAGCGATATCTGCGCGTTCTGGCTCCGCAGCTTCGACTCTTGTATCCGGTCTCGGGTCGCGCCCCCATCATACAATGGGATGTTCAGGGTGGCCGTGAGCTGTCCGGTCCGCTGGCGCGGGAACTGGAACGACGGCGTGGGGTAGTAGTTTCCCGCCGCGCTCAGGCTGAAAGTCGGCTCCAGACCGGCCCGCGAGAGTTTGATGCCGGTCTCGGCCACGCGGACGTTCACCTGGGCTTGTAAGATCTCGGGCCTCTGCGTGTTCGCCGTCTGAAGGGCGCGGTTGATGTTGATCGCCGCGACTTCGTCGGGGGCGGTAGGTAGTGGCGCTTCCGCCTTGAGGTCGGGCGCCCCGACGCTGGAAAAGTCCGTGACCGGCTGCCGGATGGCGGTGCCGGGCGGGTCCGCGAGCCGCACGGGGGCGGATAAGGGGCGGCCCACCAGGTCGTTAAAGCTGGTGAGGGCGATAGAAAAGTTGTTCTGGGTGCTGAACAGGTTTTGCTGGGCGGTTGCCACCTGCGTTTGCGCGCGGAGGACATCAATGCGCTGCCCGACTCCGGCGGCGTTCAAGTTGGTGGCGTCCTGGAGCTGCCGTTCGGCGTTGTTCAGCACGGCTTGGGCGACGTCCACCTGGTGCTGTGCGCGCAGCGTGTTGAAGTAGATGGTTTGGGCACGTAGGATACGCGCGTTGCGGATCTGGCCCAGGATGAACTCGTCGGCCAGGCTTTGCAGATGGGCCTGGTCGGCGGCGGCGCGGATCTGGCCGGTCAGGTCGAAGCGGTTGCTGACGTTGAGTGTTAGGATCTCCTGATGATTGGGCGTCACCGTGATGGGCGGCCCGCTGCCGAGGGCGATGCTGGTCGGCCGGTCGTAGCGGATGGCTGTCCCGGAGGCATCCACGCTGGGCCGACCTGCGGCACTTGCTTCATCGGAGCGCTTGCGGTCTATTTCGATGTTACGGGTCGCGATCTGAACATCGGCGCTGCTTTGGAGCGCAGCCCGGATGGTCGCCGCGAGGTCGAAGAGCTGGGAAGCACCGGATGTGCCGGGGAGAGGAATGCTGCCCTGACCGCCGCCGGTCCCCGTCGAGCTTGCCACATTCGTTCCACCCTGCGAGGAGCCGACGCCGTTTCCGTTTGTCCCATTGGCTCCATTTGCCCCGCTTCCGCCGTTGCTGGCCGCTGTTCCGGTGTCGGTCGTGCTGCTGCCGGTCGTGCTGCTGCTGGTCGCCCCGGTGCTGTTGGCATTCCCGACGCCCATGGCCGTTTCAGGGGCGGCCGCTCCTCCGACGCCCGCGCCGCTGGCTGCCTGGCCGATCCAGATGAATCCGGGCGGGACTGGGCCGGCGGCGAGTGCTGGGAAGGCGCTGAGACTGAGGGCGACGCTCAAAGCGGCGGCGCGTTGGGCGTGTGTTCGTTTCGTCATGATTTGCGAAGTCCTTGTACCGTCAGTTCCACGATGTGAGAGATCTCGGCGGCGATCTCGTCCGACGACGAAACGCAGGGATAGGGCGGCAGAAAGCCGAGGCACATGGTTTTCAGGGTGCGGGCCGCGCGCAAAGTGTCCGGCACGTCGAAGACGCCCATCCGGTTCCCTTCTTCCAGCACGCCGGCCAGCAGCGTCCATTCCTGCTCCACATAGGGGCGCATCCGCGCCCGGATGTGCGGCTTGATGGCGATGACCAGTTCCAGCGTCGCCGGGGACTCGTTGCAGCGCATGTGGGCGCTGAGGATCGGCTGCTGAAGCATCTCCTTCAGCTTCTGGACCGGCGTCTTGTCTGGGTCCTGGGCGACCACCCCGATCCGGTCCATACTTTCTTCCTTGTATTGGGCCATGATCGCCAGGGCGATGTCTTCTTTGCCTTCAAAGTGAAGATACACCGTGCCCTTGCCAACGCCGGCGTCAGACGCGATCTCGTCTACCGTCGTCTTCTTGAAGCCGTAATGCCAAAGCCGCTGCTCCGCCGCGTCTAAGATTCTCTGCCGCACATCCGCGTGCCGTGTCATGGTCTCTGTTCTCACTTGGTGAACAACTGACTGGTTTGTTATTCTGGTCATATATTACCGTAAGAACAGCCGGTTTCAATCCACGGTTCCCGTTTATTTTCGCGCGCCTCACATCTTGCAAAAACGCGCGCGAGCGGCTAAACTATGAAAGGAGAACTTGCCCATGCCCACCGTGCCGTTTTATATCGCGGATTCCTTCACACAGACCCGGTACGCCGGCAACCCCGCGGGCGTTGTCTTCCCCGACGCGCTGTTGTCCGAGGCGCAGATGCTCGCCGTCGCGGGCGAGCTGCATTTAGAGTCGGCCTTCGCTTCGCCGCACGCTGGCCCCGAGGCGGACTACGACGTCGCTTATTACACGGGGGTGCAGCGCATTCCCCTGTGTGGGCATGACACCATAGCCCTGGCGACCGTGCTGGCGCAGACGGGACGGCTCGCCGCTCCGGCGGTCGTGCGCCTGGCGACCGACGTTGGCGTCCTCTCGGTGGAAGTGGCGGAAGACGGCAGGGTGACGATGAGCCAGGCCCTGCCCTTGTATGGCCCGGTCGTGGACGCCCGCGAGGCGGCCAGCGCGCTAGGCATCCCCCTCCCCGAGATCGAAGCGACAGGTCTGCCGGTTCAGGTGGTCTCGACGGGGACACCGTTCGTGATCGTCCCGGTCGCCCACCGGGCCACCTTGTCCGCGCTGATGCCGGACATGACCGCGCTCCTCAGCTACGGCGACACGCTGGCGGAGCCGATCGCAGGCTTCTTCGTTTGGACGGCGGAGACCGAAGGGGAAGACGCCCTTATCCACGCACGCTGCTTCTGCCCCGCCGTCGGCCTGCCTGAAGACCCGGTGACCGGCACGGCCAGCGCCGCCGCCGGGACGTATCTTGCCCTCCACGGCCAGCTCTCGCCCGACGAGAACGGCGTTCTGAGCTTCCGCACCGAGCAGGGCTACGCGATGGGCCGTCCTGGAAACGCAGAAGTACGGCTGGAAACGGAAGGCGGACAAGTGACGCGCGTGCAGATCCGCGGCTCGGCGATTTTGGTGGGAGAGGGGAAGCTTTGGCTGTAACAGAGATCCCGCTGACGATTGATCTGGCCGCGCGCATGAACCGCTTTTTTCGGGACAGCGCAGTGTTGCGAACCCGGCTCTGCGAGGGTATGGACGGGAACCCACTGGGGGGGAGCATGAAATCGTTCGGCTCGGCAATTGCCCTCAAGTACCTTGATGGGGGGCCGATCCACGCAAATCAGGTGATCGGCCTCGGGTCGGACGATCTCGATCAGATCGATGATATCCTGCGCTTCTACCGTGACGACGGCCTGCGCTGCGGTTTGCAGCTTGACAATCACTTTGTCGAGTCCGAAATTGCACTGCTACTGGCGGAAAAGAAGGTGCTCATGACCGGCCTCGTCAGCACGCAGTTCGGCGCCCCGATGCCCGCCCCGGCCCCGCCGCCGGGTGTGACGGTGCGCCGGGCAGATGGCGGGGCGATGGAAGAAGGTTTTCAGCTCTTCATGGATGTCTTCGACGTCTCGCCGGAGGAGCGCGAGGGGATACTGCTGACCGAGCGCCTGGAAAACAGTCAGCCCGGCTCCCGGCTGTATATCGCCTCGGTGGACGGCGTCCCGGCCGCCGCCGCCACGATGGACGTCCGCGACGGCGTCGGGCACCTGACGGCGGGGGCCACGCTGCCTGATCTCCGCCGCCGTGGGTGCCAGGCGGCCCTCATCCAAAGGCGACTGGCAGACGCATTGGAGGAGGGCTGTGACCTCGTGGTGGGCAATGCTTCGCCGTACTCGGGCAGCCGGCAGAACATGGAGCGGATGGGTATGCGGACGGCGGTCTTGGGGCTGGTGCTGACGGACTGCAGCGTTTAGGAAAGCTCGCGCGAGCGTTCGGCGGCGGCTTGAATGGCGTCAATGAGGGCGGTGCGGATGCCGGCGCGCTCTAAAACGTGCAGGGCGGCGATGGTGGTGCCGCCGGGCGTGGTGACGTTGTCTTTGAGCTGGGCGGGGTGCTGGTCGGACGACAGGACCATCTGGGCCGCCCCGAGGACGGTCTGGGCGGCGAGGAGGCGGGCGGTATCGCGGGTCAGGCCCTCTTTGACGCCGCCGTCGGCCAGGGCCTCGATCATCAAGTAGACGTAGGCGGGGCCGGAGCCGGACAAGCCGGTCACGGCATCCAGGAGGCGCTCGGGGACCTCGACGGACAGGCCGACGGAGGCGAAGAGGGACTGCGCCAGGTGCAGATGCTGCTCGGTGGCGTGGGTGCCACGGCTCAGGGCGGTCGCGCCCTTGCCGACGAGGCAGGGGGTGTTCGGCATGGTGCGGATGATGGAGATGCCGGGCAGCAGGGCCTCCATCTTGGCGAGGCGGATACCCGCCGCGATGGAGATGATGAGATGGGATGAGGTGACAAAGGGGGCGACCTCGGCCAGTACGTCCGCGACCATGGGGGGCTTGACGGCCAGCAGGATCAGGTCCGCCCCCTCAACGGCGGCCTGGGCCGAGGACGCGGCTTGGGCGCCCGGCCCTAGTTCGGCAGCGAGGAGGGCTGCCTTGCCGGGGTGCGTGTCGAAGAGCCGGAGGCCGGAGGGGGGCATGGCGCCACAGGCAACGAGGCCACGTGACAGCGCGCCGCCCATCATGCCCGCCCCCAGTACGGCCAGTTTCTTGTCGCGGAGCATGTCAGGCTAACCCCGGTCGAAGATGGCGACGCCGCGAGCGGTGGCGGGCTTATCCTCGATGTCAATGGTCACCGTGGACGGGGTGAAGAGGTAGACCTGCTCGCCGATCTTTTCCACACTGCCGTCGAGGGCGTAGGTGGCGCCGTTCAGGAAGTCGGTGATGCGCTCGGCCATGTCGGCGGGCGTCTGCTCCAGATTGACGATCTGCTGCTGGCCGTCCTTGAGGCCGTCGGCGGCGCGGCGGGCGTCGTCGAAGGTCTGGACGGAGCGGCGGACGGTGATGCGCGTCTGGCGGGCCTGATCAATTCGCAAGGTCGTCCCCCGCTTGAGTGGGTTGTAGGAGCCGCCGCTGGCACGGGTGGGTGTGGGAATGGGCTGGGTCTGGTTTTCGGCTGCCACGTCCTCGTCCTCCTCGTAGTCCTCGTGCCCCCCGAACTTTTTAAACCACCGGGACAAGGGATTGCTGTCCCGTGGGGGGGCATTGTCTTCGTATTCTTCCGCTTCCGCATTTGCATTATGGTTCATCGCGCTGCCTGGCCTCCTGTCATCGTTTGTATCTTGTGTCGCCGCTCACGTTCGCGCCCCGAAAATGGCCGTGCCGACCCGGACCATCGTCGCGCCTTCCTCAATGGCGGCCTCGAAGTCGCCGCTCATACCCATCGAAAGGGTCTGCCGACTCTCCTCCGGCAGCGCCTCGAACAGACGGCGCAGGTCCCGGAAGAAGGGGCGTGGGTCAACGCCATTCGGCGCGATCCCCATCAGGCCGCGCAGCTCGATCCCCTGAGCGGCAGCGATCTCGGCGGCCATGTCCCGCACCTGCTCAGGCGGCAGCCCGGTCTTTGTTTCCTCGTCGCCGAGATGGACTTGCAGCAAAATGGCCTGCGTCGTGTCTGCGGCCTGCGCGTGCCTGCCGAGGGCCTGGGCCAGTTTCATGCTGTCCACGCTCTGGATCAGGTCGAAGAGCGAGACGGCGAGCTTGGCTTTGTTGCTTTGCAGGTGGCCCATCAGGTGCCAGCGCCCGCCCGCGACATTGGCACGCTTTTCAGCCGTTTCCTGGACGTAGTTCTCGCCGACATCGCCCGCACCGGCGGCAAGGGCCTCCGACACCGTGGCCGCACTCTGCTTCTTGGTGACGGCGACGAGTGTGATCTCCTCGGGCTTGCGCCCGGCGCGATCGGCGGCGGCGGCGATCTGCTCGTTCACTCGTCTCAGGTTGTCGGTGATAGCGCTCACGAGTCTCCGTCGCGCTTGGTCCGGCGGCCAAGCGGCTTGCGGTTACCTGTCTCGATGTAGTAGACGCGCTCGGCGATGTTGGTGGCGTGATCGGCGATCCGCTCCAGATAGACGATGGCCAGCAGCATGTACGAGGCGGGAAATACGAGTGTCGGCTGATTCTGGGTCAGGGCCAGCAGCTCACCGCGTAGGGATTTGAAGGCATCGTCGGCCTGGTCGTCGTCGCCGCAGACGCGGACGGCGAGGTCCATGTCATGCCGGACGAGGCTCTCCAGGCTCTGGTGCAGCATCGTTTGTGCTGTCTGGGCCAGGGGTCCGATGTCCAGCAGGGGCGCCTTCAGGTAAAACTCCTGCGTCAGCTTACGGGCGATCTTGGCAATGTCCACGGCGTGGTCGCCGATCCGCTCAAGGTCGGTGATCACTTTCAGGGCGCTCTCGACCTGGCGCAGGTCGCGGGCCATGGGCTGCTGCAAGGCGAGGAGCCGGATGCACTGGGCCTCGATCTTGCGGTCCATCTCGTCCACCGCGTCGTCTTGGCGCAGGACTCCCTCGGCCAGCGCGACATCGTTCTGCTGAACAGACTCGACGGCTTGGGCGAGCATGGTGCCCGTCAGGGCGCCCATATGCAGAAGCTCTTGTTCCAGGGAGAGCAGCTCTTCGTGGAACCCTTGTCTTGTGTTCAGCATCACTGCGTTTTGTCCCGACCTGCTATGAACTTCGCCCATTATAGCACAGTTGTTGCCATTTGACAAGCGGGCGCACAAGTTTTTCGCTACATATACCCCTTTTTTTCGGGTGAGTCTACTAAATGTAGGCAGGAGGAAGCGGGTGCGACGGCAAAGAGGGTAGGGGACAAAGGAGAACATCATGCGATTTGGCATCTGCACCGGGCCGGAGAACCGGGACGCGCTGGCCGCGGCCGGCTATGACTATATCGAACCCGCCGTAGCGGGCGCTTTGCGGCCGGAGGAGCCTGAAGGGAACGTGATGCCGCCGCTGCGGGCGTCTTTCTCCGGTGATGGCGTAAAGCCGGAGGCGTACAACGTGCTCCTGCCTGGTGACTTGAAGGTGGTGGGGCCAGTAGCGGACGCTGCCCGGCAGGAGCGGTATCTGGAGTCGGCGTTTGCGCGGGCGGCCGTGCTGGGCGGGAAGATCGCCGTCTTCGGAAGCGGCGCGGCGCGCGGCATCCCGGCTGGCTGGCCAATCGAGGAAGCACACCGGCAGGTGCGGGAGTTTCTAGGACGGGCGGGGGCCGCGGCAGCGAGGCACGGGATCACGGTCGCCATTGAGCCGCTGAACGTGACGGAGTGCAACTTCATCAACAGCGTCGCTGAGGCGGTGGCGGTGGCGCGAGAAGTGGATCACCCGGCAATCGCCGTCTTGAGCGACTTATACCACGTTGACCACGACGGCCAGAGCTATGAGGAAACGCGCGAAGCCGCATTGCTGCTGCGGCACGTCCACGTCGCGGGGGCGGGGCGGCGGGCGCCGACGCCGGAAGACCATGTGTTTTTGCGTGACTACTTCGTGGTGCTGAAGGCGAGCGGCTATGATGAGCGCATCAGCATTGAAGGGTCGTGGGAGGATTTGGCGGGGCAGGCGGTGGGGGCACTTGCGGTGCTGCGGCGGGCGTGGGAGGCGGCTTAAAGGCTATAAGAGGGGCGGGCGGTTGAAACCGCCCGCATTCTCCACGACGCAATTCATCGCGTCCTGATATTCAGGCCCAGTCGCCGTGGAAACGGCCCCGCGCGATCAGGTCGCGCTCCTCGGATGAGGACAGGACGGGGGCGCCCGCTTCGCGCAACTGCCGCAGGCGATCGGTGAGGGTCCAAAGCGACAGGCCGGTCTCGCGGACCATCAGGTCGCGGCCTAGAGCGCGCCACTGAATCCAGGTCAGCCAGAGGACGTCGGCACTGGTGGGGTGGGGGAAGGCGGCGGCGACGCGGACGCGGACGGCCTCGGCATCGGGGCGGCGGCAGACGGCGGCGACGCGGCGGGCGGACTCGCACTCGGCGGTGACGGCGGTGGTGGACATAACAAAGGCTCGCTTTCAGATGAAGACTAAGCCTATTATCGCCGATCCGCCCCGAAACTCCCACGGCAAAGGTGCGGGTTTCAGGGCGGGCAAAATGCCGGTTTCTGAAGCTAAACGACTTCGATCAGGTTCTCCGAGAGCTTCAACGAACGCTGGGTCTCGTGCCCCTTGTTCAGCACGAGGGTGTTGACACCGGCCTGGACCGAAAGCTGGGCGATGACCGGGCCAGGCAGGACGACGGCGCTGCGGCCTGCTGTGTCCCAGACGCGCATGGCGGCCTCGCTGGTGAAGCAGAGTAGGGCATCGTCTTCGGTCAGCAGTTCCAGCTCTTGCGGCGTTTCGGGTGTGTCCACGGGGGCGCCGGTGCTGAGAACGACGCACTCGGCGTCTTCGTCAGTGTCGGCGGCCACGGGGACGCGGCTGAACTCCTCCAGGAACGCCTGGATGACGGTGGCTCGGTTCTCCGGGGTGTCGCCCTGGTGCAAACCGGCGAGGGCGGCTTCAAGGCGCTCGTTGCTGCCGGCGGCCTGCTGCTGCATCTGGGCCATCATCTGGGCGGTCTGGGCCATCATGCCGAGTTCTTCCGGCGCGACCTCGGCGTGGAGGTCTGGGCCATCCACGAACAGCAGGTGCTCGCTGCCAGCCAGGATGCCGCCGAGCTGCGCGCCGGAAAGGAACATGCCGTTTTCGAGCTGTGGCAGGGCGGCCCGGAGGATGCCAAGCTGGGTGAAGGCGGGGACGCCGCTGACGCCCTCGGGGTTGGTGGCGATGATGAGCTGGATGTCGGCGTCGGGCGCGATGGAGCCGTCGGGGTTCGTCGGCACGGCGCTCATGGTCGGGACGGCCAGGATGCTGTCTCGCAGGAGGTCCAGGAAGAGTCTCCGCGCCTCGTCCGCCTCTTCATCGGTCAGGGCCATTCGGAGGCCGAGGATGGCGGATTCGAGCGGGACGTTTTTCAGCGGCTCTTCCATCGGGTCTTGTTGCATAGTGTCTGCTTTCTTCGTTTTGGAGGGCGGGTCGTGGCACGGACGGGCCGAGGGAGACGCACATGGATAAAGTGGTGCAGGGGCAAAAGAGGGCGCAGCAAGCAGCGCCCCTACACCAGCGGGCTTTTCGGCGGGGCGACTTTGTTCTGCTTGCCAAGCCGCTTCAAGCGTTCGAGGATGCCGTACTGGACCTCTTCCTGGATAACCGACTCAAGCTCGGCCCGCTCCTGCTGGTCGCGCTCTTGGCGGCTCCGGGCGGCCCGCGCCTGGTACTCGGGGTTGTCTATCTGGGCGCCGCACCAGTTGCAAAGGGGGCTGGTCTGTGTCAGCAGTTTCCGCTCGCAGTTGGGGCACACGACGATACCGGCGGCCTCGGGCAATGCTTTTTCCTCGGGCAATGCTTCTTCCTCGTTCATGCCGTTTTTGTTCCCACTAAACCAGCAGAGACTCGCGCCGCTCCATGCGCCGGGCCGGGGCGGAAAGCCGACGCAGGCGTGCGACGGCCTCGGGCAGCTTGCCTAAAACGTAGTCTATTTCTTCCTCGGTCGTGAAGCGCGAAACGCCGAATCGGACCGAGGAATACGCGCGGGCGTCCCCTATGTTTAACGCTCTGAGGACGTAACTCGGCTCCAGCGCTTCGGATGAGCAGGCTGAACCGGTGGACAGGGCGACTTCGGGTAGGGCGGTCATCAGGGCGTCGCCTTCGACGCCCTCAAAAGAAATGCTGGCATTGTGCGGCAGGCGCTCGGTCGGGTGGCCGTTCAGCGCCGTGCCTTCGACCGTCTCCAAGATGCCCCGGATGAGGCGATCACGCAGCCGCGTCAGGTGTCCCTGCTCTTCGGCCAGTTCGTTTTGACAGATTTCGGCGGCCATGCCAAAGCCGACGATGCTGGGCACGTTGAGCGTCCCAGACCGCATCCCCTGCTCGTGCCCGCCGCCGTCCATCTGCGAGGACAAGCGGACGCGCGGCGCGCGGCGGCGGACATAGAGCGCGCCGACGCCCTTCGGGCCGTGCATCTTGTGGGCTGTCAAGGACATCAAATCAATGGGGAGGTCCTGGAGGTTGATAGACATCTTGCCGACGCACTGGGTCGCGTCGGTGTGGAACAGGACGCCGCGCGCCCGGCAGAGCGCGCCGATCTCGGCGACGGGCTGGAGCGTCCCGATCTCGTTGTTGCCCATCATGACGGAGACCAACACGGTCCGGTCAGTCAGGGCGTCTTCCAGGGCTTTCAAGTCAATGCGGCCCGCCGTATCAACGCCGAGATAAGAAACGCGGTGGCCCGTCGCTTCGAGGTGCTTGGCGGCATCTAAAACGGCCTTGTGTTCGGTCGTGACCGTGACCAGGTGGTCGCCCTTGTCGGCGTACCGCTCCATGACGCCCTTGAGGGCGAGGTTGTTGGACTCGGTCGCGCCGGACGTCCAGACGATTTCGCGCGAGTCGGCCCCGATCAGGGAAGCGACCTGCGTTCGCGCGCGCGCCACGGCTTCTTCGGCGGCCCACCCGAAGGCGTGCCCGCGCGAGGCGGCGTTGCCATAGACTTCTCCGAAGAATGGCAGCATGGCGGCGACCACGCGCGGGTCGGTGCGGGTGGTCGCGTTGTTGTCCAGGTAGATCGGCAGACTGAGCATTGGTTCTTTTCTACTATCCGACGGTCAGGCCGGCGGCGAAGTGTCGGCCCGAAAAGTCCTGGAAGGGCGGCCAGTCGGCCAGGGCGGGAGCAGAACTGGAGCCGCTGATGTCTTCCAAGGTGATCTCTTGCAACAGGGCCTTGACGCGCATCTCGATCTCGGCCATCGGGTCGCGGATGGTGCAGTGACTGAACTGCTTGCAGGTGTGGCCCAGGCCGTTAGAGCAGGGCAGGATGGAGAGAGGGCCGTCAATGACGGTCAGCACCTCCGCCACGGTGATGGCATTGGGCGCGCGGAGCAACTTGTAGCCGCCGGTGGGGCCGGGGTGGGAGGCGACGAGGCCACTCTTGGCGAGCGATTGCAGGAGCTTCGCCAGCAGCTCGACCGGGATCTCGTATTGCTCGGCAATCTCTTTGGTATTGACCATCCGCTCCGGGGCGGCGGCCTGGGTTACAGCCAGGTGCGACAGCGCGAGGAGGGCGTAATC
The DNA here is from genome assembly GCA_031421335.1 of Armatimonadota bacterium. GTDB lineage: Bacteria > Armatimonadota > Armatimonadia > Armatimonadales > Capsulimonadaceae > JANXMY01. The sequence continues at coordinate 14,817 of JANOOM010000751.1, read as the reverse complement.
GGCGCGTTTGGACAGGCTTAACATGATTTCGCACCGCCCCTTTCTCCGACCCTTGGGGTCGTAAATCTCTTCTTATTATACCGGGATTGGGGGCGGGGTGTCAAGAACCCACCCCGGCACAAGTGCCGACCCTCCCGAAACGGGAAGGTAGGGTGAGAAGGTCGTTGGGGGGTGGGGCGGGATGACTGCGGGGCGAGGCGGTTAATGGGGGTGAGTCAAGAAAGGGCCGTCAAGAAAGGGCCGTCAAGAAAGGGCCGTCAAGAGCATCCCTTAACCTTCTGCCTCCCAATCACCTCGCTGAACCCTTCGACAACCCTCCAGCCCCACCCTCCCGTTTCACCCCAATAAAGCCTTGGGAGGGTCGGCACTTGTGCCGGGGTGGGTTCAGAACGGGTCCACCGATACCGTCATCACCTTCACCGCGCCGGGCGGTGGGGTGAACGTAAACGTGTCCTTGGGCACTGAGGCCAGCGGGACGAGCCGAGTGATCTGCTCCTTGAAGGCGATCTGGACGCCCTTCTGCGTGCCGACGAGTTCCACCTGCCGCAATGCGCCGCCCGCTGCATCAACTAAAAAGTGGTAGGTGAGGCCCTGCCGGGTCAGGGTCATGCGGTAGGCGAGATCGTCCTCGTTGTTGCCGGACTGCAACTTGACGGAGAGCGTCACGCCCATGGCGTCTAGGGCGGTCAGGACATCAGCGCTGTTGCTCTGGGTCAGGCTCTGGAAACCCTGGGTGAGCTGGTGGCCGTCGCCCAAAAAGAAACCGCCGATGGTGAGGCCCAGGGCGGTGACATCGTTGTTGGCCGCCTCAAAGGCTTTGAAAGAGGTCACGGAATACTGGCGCGTGCCGGGACGATAGGTCCAGACGGTGGCGCCGTTTGAGATCACGACGAGCCGCTGCTGGGGGGTATTGTCGGCGGAAAACTGGGTCAGCTCCGCACGGAAGTGACCGGGCCGCTTGGCGATGATGCTGGCCCGCTCGCGGAAGGTGAAGGAAAGGCCTTGCTTACTGCCGGTCATCTGGAAGTCGGAGCGGGACTGGAGCAGGCCGCCGCCCGAAAGTGGCCGCAGCGCCTTTTTGAGCGGCAGCAGGTCGAGCGCCGGAGTTGCCGGGGCAGGAACTGGGACGGGCGCGGGGGTTTCCGCCCGTCCGGGGGAAGCGAACGCTCCGCTCAGGGCGAGGAGCGCGGCAATCGCTGAGAACGTGGGGGTGCGGGAAAGAAGCAACGGAATTGCCCTCCTTGTGGTGGCTGACAACCATTGTACCACAAGCGGGGCGGCTTTAGGACAGGCCCGCCAGGCGAGTAAGAGTGCGGCTGAGGGCGCCCGAAAAGAAGCCGACGGCGGGGACGGCACGGTCATAGTTCATGCGGGTTGGGCCGACGACGCCGATGGTGCCGCGCCGCCGCGTCCCGACATAGTAGGAGGCGGTGACGACGCTGCACTCGGTCATGGCGGGGACGTGGTTCTCGGACCCGATGACGACGGTGACGTCCGGGCCGAGCAGGGCGCGCGAGAGGGTCTGGAACAGCAGTGTCCCGCGCTGCAAGGTGTCCAGGACGCTTTCGATCTTAGCAACGTCGCGGAACTCGGGCTGGCGCAGGATCTCGCTTGCCCCTTCCATGTAGACGCTGTCCTCGTCGGCGGCGGCCGACGCCATCTGGCGGGCGGCGGCCGTCAGAGCGGCGTAGAGGGGGCGCAGGGCGGGCGCGAATTCCCTCGGCACTTCAGCGGCTAGGGCGGCCAGGGTGTCGAGATCCGCCCCGGCGAAGGCGGCGTTGAGGGCGTTGCCCAGCGCGACGATGTCGGCTGCCGTGGGGGCGGCGGGGGCTTCGGTCTGGGAGGGGCAGAGCAGCCGGTTCTCCACCTGGCCCGTACTGAGGAGCATGACGACCAGCAGGCGGTCTTCTCCGGCGGGCGTCAGAAAGATCTGCCGCACCTGGGTGTCGGCGGGGCGTGGCGGGGTGGCGACGGAAGTATAGGAGGTGGCCTGTGTCAGCAAAGCGCAGGTGCGCCGCAGCAGCCGCTCCATTTCCAGGGCCTGGTCTTCGGCGTCCAAAGCGGGCCGAACCGACTCTTCCAGTTTCTGCGCCACCATCAAGTGGTCCACATAAAATCGGTAGCCCTGATCAGAGGGGATGCGGCCCGCGCTGGTGTGGGGCTGGCGCAGGAAGCCGAGTTCGGCGAGTTCCGCCATCTCGTTGCGGATGGTCGCGCTTTTGATGCCCCACTGGTGCCGGGCGGCCAGGTCCTCGGAGCCAAGTGGCTTGACGGTCTCGACGTAGTCGCGCACGACCGCGCCCAAAATCTTCTGTTTTCTATCATCAAGGTACATTGTGCCGACATGAGTATACCATTCGGCGAGGATATTGTCAACGCGGTGCGGCGTCTTCCTCGAAAGACTGGTAGTTAAACCATGGGGTAGGTGGAGGATGAGGGACGAGTGATTGAAATCACTCGCTCCACTTCAGACCTGTCCAGGGGACAGAAGGCAGGTCAGAGAGGGCTGGTATTGGAGTCAGCGGATAGCGCCTGCCTCTTCCAGCAACTTGATAATGCGCTTGCGCTTTCTAGCGACCGAAGGCGCGGCCTCAACACTGGTCAAGACGGTGTCACCGTCGGCACGGCGCAGGTTGACGTCGGCCCCGTTGTCGAGGAGGATGCGGGCAATTTCGACATAGCCGTAATAGGTCGCTCGCATCAAGGCAGTCTCGCCAATCAGCGTCGTCTGGGCGTTGATGTCTGCACCTTGTTCAAGAAGAAGGCGGACTATTTTGGGTGCGGCTTCCCGGTCCGCGTAGGCGCATCTGACCGCCCGAAGTAAGGCGGTCTCACCGAACTTGCTGGTTGCGTTGACGTCCGCGCCTTCCTGAAGTAGCCGAAGCACGGCAGGATAGTTCTCCGAGCCGCAGGCCATCATGAGGTAGGTGACGCCCTGCTCTTTGGGGATATGGATGAACCCCGCCTCTGCCTCAAACCAGTGAACAGCTACCACTCCTTCTCTTCCCACTGCGTCAGGATCAAGTCGCCGCCGTCGAGCAGCTTGTCGTCGCCTTGTTCTGCCATGCGTCGGAACTGTTCTTCCCAGCCCTGCCTGCCGATGGGACCGTCAGCTTCCGCCTCTTCGGTCGGGTGTGCCTCCGCGATGTCTGGCATGGTTTCTGTGTCCTTCTCTCATGTCTCAGCTACGCAGGCTCATCGGGCCGCAGGCCGAGGGCGAGCTGGCGGTAGTGTTCGTCGGGGCGGGTCTGGATGCGCGTCACGTTGTCGGGCGAGAGGTAAGTGGCCGTGCCGCAGGCGAGGGCACCGAGCAGGATTCGGGCGGCCTTGTCGCCCATCAGGTGGATGTTGCGAACCTCCTGGGCGGACTTGCCGACGGCGATGAAGCCGTGGTTCTGGAGATAAATCGTTTTGGGCGCGGCGCTGTGGGTCTCAATATAGGCCATGACTTGGTCCCGCAGGGCGCGGGCCAGCGGGATGCCGGGGTCGGTGTAGGGGACGCAGCAGGGGGCGACGCCGCAGACGACGATCTCGTCCGGGAACATGCGCCCGCCGCCCGACATGGCGGCCCAGCCCTCGCGCGAGCAGAGCAGGCCGTTGATGGAGACGATGTGGGTGTGGCCGATGAAGTCAATGCCCGGCAGGGATAACAAGAAGGCGTGGAAGATGGTCTCGACGGAGGGCATCCGCCCGGTGCCGTCGGTGCAGGAACTCAGCAATAGGTCTTTGACTTCCGCGTCGGCGTAGTCACGGCCGTTGCTCAGGGCGTCTAGGACGGGCGCGAAGCGGACGCGGCTGACCTGCTCGGGTTGGAGCGTCCGGAGTTCGGAGCCGCTGCTCTTGACGAGAAACGTCTCGCCGTCAATACGGGTGGACGTGTTGCCCTCGCCTAGAATGGCCCAGTCATGGATGGGATCGCCTAAAGAGTGCGAGAGGGCGAGGAGTTCCTGGAGCTTCGCGTCGTGTGTGGTGTCGGGCATGATGGGTGTGATGTCTCCTTGTGTACGTCCCCTCCCCGGCACAAGTGCCGCCCTTCGGAGGGGAGGGTGGGTAAATAGGGGCTAGGGTGCCTCTCCTTGATAAGCCCGCCGGACACGGCAAGACATCCATGAGGAAATGCCCTGGTCGCCTTCACCGACCCTTCCCTCCGAGGGGAGGGTCGGCACTTGTGCCGGGGAGGGGATCAAACGTCTCGGTCGGGAACGAGAGCCGGGCGATGGCGCGCGCTTGCGCCCAGTCCGCGACGGCGCCGGCCGCGACGAGCTGGGCGAGGACGTTCCCGATGGCGGTCGCCTCAAACGGGCCGGCGATGACGGGGATGCCGCAGGCGTCCGCCGTGAGCTGGTTGAGCAGCCGGTTCTGCGAACCGCCGCCGACGACATGCAGGACGTCGAACTTCGTGCCGAGGAGGTGTTCCAGGCCGGCCAGAGCCTCTTTGTAGGCGTGGGCAAGGCTGTCCAGGCAGCATCGGATGAGCGCTCCGGCGCTCTCGGGCACGGGCTGGCCTGTCTCGGCGCAAGCGGCGCGGATCTCCTGTGCCATGTCGGGCGGGGCTAAAAAACGGTGCGCGGTGGCGTCTATGAGCGGGCCGCCGGATGGGACGGCTCCAGCCAGGGCGGTCAGCTCGGCATAGGAGTAGTCGCGCCCCTCCGCCCGTTTCAAGGACCGGCGGCACTCCTGGACCAGCCACAGGCCCATGATGTTCTTCAAGAGCCGGACGGTCTCGCCGACGCCGAATTCGTTGCTGAAGCCCAGCTCGCACGCCAAGGCCGTCAGGTTCGGCGCGGGCAGTTCGGCGCCGAGGAGGGACCATGTCCCGGACGACAGAAACGCCCAACGCGCACCGGACGCGGCGGGCGTGGCGGCGACGGCAGAAGCGGTGTCGTGCGAGCCGGGCGCGTAGACGGGGACCTTGCCGGCCGTCTCGCCGACGCGTGTTCCGGCGGGGACGATTGCGCCCAGAAAGTGGGCTGGCAGGCCGATCTTTGTCAGCAGTGACGGCTCCCAGGCGCGCGTTGCCGGGTTGAAAAGCTGGGTCGTGCTGGCCTCGGTTCGCTCGTTGGTGAGGCTGCGGCCCTGCGTCAGTTGGTGGTGGAACAAGTCCGGCATCAGCAGCAGGTGGGCCGCTTCATCCAGCAGTCCGGGGGCACGCGCTTGCAGGGCGTAAAGTTGGTAGAGGGTGTTGAAGGGCAGAAACTGGACGCCGGTCTTGGCCCAGATCTCCTCGGGCGGGAGGAGCGCATGCACGGCGCTCATGGCGGGCGGGTGGCGCGCGTCGCGGTAGTGGGTGGGAGCCTCGAGCAGCTTTCCTTGCGCGTCGAGCAGCCCGAAGTCCACGCCCCAGGTGTCCACGCCGACGCCGTGCAGCGTGCCGGCCTGTGCCTGGGCGCGCGCCAGTAGGCCCTCGATCTCGCCGCCGATGCGCCCGACGTCCCAGCGCCGGACGCCGTCCGGGCCGATGTCGTCCTGCCCCAAGCTCGTGGCGAATCGCCCGACTTCTTCCAGGGTCAGGCGGTCGCCGTCGAAGGTGCCCAGGATGCCGCGCCCGCTTTCGGCGCCCAGGTCGAAGGCCAGATAATGTTGCGTTGTCATGGGGTCTCGCTAAATCGGGAACGTCCGATACCCCGCGTGGCCGGTCGCCAGGAAGTAGAGCGCCCAGAGGCTGGAGATGCCGTAGTCGCCCAGGACCAGGCCGATAAAGAAGGGCAGGGCCGTGCGGTACATCTTGACGCCGCCGTAGCGCAGGATCAGAGACTTGGCGAGCCAGCCGAGCAGGACCGGGAACCAGATCCAGGTCATCGTGTCGGTGCTGCCCACGGCGTAGCCGATGGGGTGCAGGGGCCACCAGGTGAAGCGCGTCCGCAGGAACCCCATGACCGTCACGACGGCAAGCCCGGCGACGGCGGCGGTGATGCGGGCGGTGTCGGCGGCCTTGGGGGCATTCAGCCAGCCTTGCAGCTCGTCGAACCCGTAGTGGCCCTGGCCCATCCGCCAGTCGTTGACGTGGGCGCTGGCCGCACCGAAGTGGTAGTAGATGCCAAGGCACGAGACCCAGGCGGCGAGGCAGCCGACGAGGATGGCGACCAGGATGGCGGCCGTCAGGTGGCGCGGGTTCATCGGGCGCGGGCCGGACGAGTCGGCGAGCTTCATGGCCTCCATCTCGGCGGGCTGACCGAGGCAGCGCCAGTCCGAGTCGAACCAGCGGACGAACGAGAAGGCAACCAGCTCCTTCGGAGTGAACGCCTCCGTCCCGCCGAACCGCACCATGTTCCCATGTGTCAGATTGAAGGGCGCCTGCCCCCAGGGCAGCCCGGCCTCGGCCCGGATGCGCGTGAAGGTCAGGGCGATGAGCAGCAGCAGCACCCAGAACAGCAAGGACACCCAGAGCGACAGGCCCAGGGCGACGCCGAAGCCGACCAGGAGGGCGGAGGACGCGAAGAGGCCCAGATAAGCGGCCCGGTAGGACATCGGCTCGGCCGAGTCGTCAACGTCGGTGGCCCCCCGGAACGCTTTGCGCCAGGCCTCGGAGAGCTGTGGGCGGGCCAAAACCAACGAATACAGGGCCAGGCCGAGGAAGGCGCCAAAGCCCTGCTCGGCGGTGTAGGGCATGTTCGCCAGCGTCGGACCCGCGCCCGGATCGCGGAAGCCGAACGAGGTGGCGGCGACGTTCTGCATCTTGGTGAACAGGTAGAAGAACCAGCAGGAGAACGACACGTCGAGCGACAGCAGATAAGTCAGGCCGATGACGAGCGGGTAGAAGGCCAGGGTCGTGTAGCCGCAGGCGTTCCACGGGGGCGTCTTGAGGCCCTGTTCCAGTTGCAGGACGGCCTCGGGCTTGATCGGGATGTACGGGAAGGTCGGAATCAGGGTGAAGTGAATCGCCGCCAGGCTTTCCAGCACGACCGGGATGCCGGCCCCAAGCCACAGCAGGCGGTTCGTCCACAGGGGGGTGCTGCCGCCGTCACGGGTGATCTCCAGAGGGATCTGGACGATGGGGAAGATCAAGCGCTCCCGGTCCACCCACTGCCGCCGCAGCAGGGCGGCGATGCAGTAGAAACAGAACAGCAGGGTGAAAATGAACCCGGTCCAGACCATGATTGGGCCGGCCCAGGCCGACAAGTGCTCTGTAGTGAACAGCGTCGTCTGGCCCTTGTAGTAGTCCTTGGCGGTGTCCGCGCTTGGGACGGCCCAGGGTGGGATGAAGTGGTGCCAATTCTCCCACTTGTTTTCCTTGGTGGCGTAATACTTCCAGCCGACCAGGGCGGGCGTCAGGAACTGCATCATGCCGATGCCGCCGATGTAGATGGCGACCGTGTTCATGGCGTAGATGAACAGCAGTTCGGCCTGTGTCAAGGCGAGCTTGGGTCGAAACTTCTTGACCCCCAGGTTGATGCCGATGAGGACAAGGAGGGCGAACAAGACGGCCATCGGCAGGGACATGGCGGCGAGGTCGGGGCCGCTGGCGACGATCTCGGTATATTCCAGCCAGAAGTCGAGGATGGGGATCAGCAGCAGGCCGATGATCCAGGCGCGCGGGGTGATGCCGCTCCACCGGGCGTCTCGGGCCGGCTGCGGGGGTGCGGTGTCGGGTCGTTTCTGTGTCAGGGACATAAGGCTTCGGTGTCTCAGTGTGCGGCGTTGTGAGTATCGCTATGGTAACACATGGGGCGGGGGATTGTCAACCGTTCACAACTCACAACGCAAAGCATGAGGCGTGAAAAAGCCGCCGCGTCCTAACGGTGCGGCGGCCTTCTGACCCGACCTTCCCGAAACGGGAGGGTCGGCACTTGTGCCGGGGTGGGTCACACCGTCCGCACCACCAATCGCCCGCGCAGGTCGTCCACTGTCTCCAGCCCGGCGCTCTTGGCGAGGGAGAGCGTGCGCGTCTCGCCGGGCCGCAGGTGGAAGAAGTTGTCGGCGAGGCCCGCGAGCGTTACGTTGTCCGTGCGGCGCAGCCAGACGTAGGGCGCGAACCTTTGGGCGCTGACCGTGACGGATAGTCGGTCGCCGTCTTCCGCGACCGTCAGGGTCAGGCCGGGGTCGGCTTGCTCCAGGTCTTTCGGCTCGCAGAGGAGCAGGACATTCTCGGCGGTCACGCCATCCTCGGCGGCGAAGCGGGCCGAGACATAGACCCCGCGCTCGCGGCCCGCCGCCGCCCTCAGCGAGAACGCCGCGACTCGGGCTGCCGCATTCGCACCCACCGACACGTCCGCCGTTTCTTCTGACAGCACCACCCCGTCAAGCGTTGCCAGCGTGAACGTGATCTGCCCCGACAAAGGCGTGAGCATGTCGCTGACCAGGTGTGCCTGGACGGCCCCGCCGTCTCGCATCAGGGAAAGCAGGAGTGGGGCACAGAACTTCTTGCAGGCGAAGTAGGCCGCCTTCGGCTCGCCTGTCGAGTCGATCACCGACCAGGACTGGACCGGCCAGCAGTCGTTGAGCTGCCAGAACAAGGCGCCCCAGTTCCGACCCTTACGACGCCGGTAGTGCTCGACACCGAATTTCAAGGCCTCGGCCTGGTTGATCTGGCTGTAATAAACTAAATCTTCGAGTGTCTGCGCTTCGGGGAAATGCAGGGCGATGTAGCCGAGATAAGTATCGTAGCCCTTGCGCGTCTTGTCGTGCCAGCGGACGGCGGCGGAGTGCGGGGAGCGGTCGGCGGGGGCGAGGCACTGGTCCCAGGCGGCCAGGCCGCAGGAGGCGGCGAAGCCGAACTCGGAGCAGAAGCGGCTGTCGTTCTCGACATAATGCACCCAGTCGCCGCGTCCGTGCCAGACGTCCCAGTTGTGGCAGTCGCCGTAATCGGCGGAGTTCGCGTCCCCCGCCGGGCCGCCGAAGGGGGAGCCGGGCCAGTAGGGGGTTGTGGGGTCCTCGGCGGCGACCACGGCGGGCAGGACCTCGTGGTACAGTTTCTCGCCCAGAAGGCGCGGAGGGCGCGTGCCGGTCCAGTTGCCCTCGAACATGGTGTGGTTCTCGTTGTTGCCGCACCACAGGGCGAGCGAGGCGTGATGCCGGATGCGACGCACGCCGGCCGTTGCCTCGGTGCGGGCTAGCTCGGCGTACTCGCCGATGTCGGGGTAGTAGGAGCAGCCATAAGGGAAGTCCTGCCAAACGAGAATGCCCATCTCGTCGCACAAGTCGTAGAAGTCCTCAGACTCGTAGAAGCCGCCGCCCCAGACGCGCAGCATGGTCATACCGGCGTCCCTTGCCTGCCCGATGCGCTCGCGCAGGCGGGCCGCGGTGATAAGACTGGGGAACGAGTGGTCGGGAATCCAGTTCGCGCCCTTGGCGTAGACGTCGGTGCCGTTGACGCGAAACTTGAAGCCCTCGCCCGTGCCGTCCGCGTCCGGCTCCTGGATCAGCTCGACGGTCCGCAGGCCGATCTTCGACTCCTGCTTGTCGGCCTCGCCGCCCGCGCCGGAGAGCGTCAGCGTCAGGTCATACAGCGCCGCTTCGCCGTAGCCGTTCGGCTGCCAGAAGCGCGGCACGGCGACCGTCACCGACCCCGACACTTGGGCGCTGCTCGCGCCCGCTGGGATGGGCAGGCTGATAGGGTTCGTGCCCGCGAGCGAGACCGAAAGCGTCAGCGGCGTTTCTTCCTGCCCAAGTGCGCGCTCGACGTGGGCCGCGATGCTAACCGTTGCCTGGCCGTCCTCGCGGAACTCCACCGAATGCTTCCAGTCGCCCAGGCGGGCGACGGGGACCGTGATCAGCTCGACGGGCCGCCACAGGCCGCATCCGCGCAGGACCGGCCCCCAGTCCCAGCCGTACTGGTACTGCGCTTTGCGGACAAAGGCGCGCTCGGCCCAGTTGTCCCAGTGGGGGGGCAGGGTGTCGTTCCCCGCCTCGTGCCACGCCGCCTGCCGCTCCCGCCCGACGCGCAGGGCGGAGCGGAAAGAGACTTGCAGCGTGTTTGCGCCTTCTTTGAGCTTCTCCCCAACGGGAAACTCGTGCGGGACGAACATATCTTCTGTCCGCCCCAGAACATCTCCGTTCAAGGTGATCTCGGCCAGGGTGTCCAGGCCAAGGAAACGCAGAAACGCGCAGGGTGGGGGCTGGCCCTGGACGGTAAAAACTGTTTCGTAGACCCAGTCGCTTTCGTCCACCCACCCGACCCCATGCTCGTAGAGCCGCGCCAGCGGGTCGGGGATGACGCCCGCCCGCATGAGGTCCTGGTGGATGCCGCCCGGCACGAGCGCGGGCAGCCAGGGGAGCTGGTTGTGGGGGGCGGTCGCGGGGCGCGGGACTTCGCGGACGCGCCAGCCGGTGTTGAGTTGCTGCTTGGTGGTGTTCAATGGGGTTTCCGTTAAAGCGTGGGCCGCTACGGGCGGTTGGATGAAGCTATGATATCCGATGGGGCGCAGCATTGTCAAGGCGCTCATGCCGAGGCGTCAGCGTTGTTTCTGTAAACGACATTGAATTTTACAAAAATATTTCGTCTATGTGAAACTATTTTCTGTAACCACTTGACAATATGCATCACCAGTGTTACAATGGTTTCCATGAACAGCATCCGAGAGGTGGCGAAGCAGGCGGGGGTCTCGACGGCGACGGTCTCGCGGGCGTTCAACACGCCGGAGCTGATCAGCGACCACACGCACAAGCGCGTCTTGGAGGCCGCCGATCTTTTGGGCTACCGACCGCTGCGGGTGCGGGGCCGGCATGTGGCTTCCTCGACCGCCCCTGTCAGGGCGGATTCTTTTATCGGCTTTCAATTCTTTGGCGCTTCCGCCGCCGACCCGCTCCAGGCCAACACCTTCTACGCGCCGGTCCTGGCCGGGGCGCAGGTGGAGGCGGCGGCGCAGGGGATGCACCTGTTGGCGCATACCACCGATCGGCATCAGCTCACGCAGGAGCTGCCTAAGATGGTGCGCGAGCAGGCCGTGGCTGGGATGCTGCTAGTGGGAACGGCGGATGCCGAGATCCTGTCCTCCTTCCTGGAGCGCGTCCCGCAGATCGTCCTCGTGGACCACTGTGACCCGACCGGGCGGCACGACTGCGTACTCACGAACGGCCTGGCCGGGGCGATGGACGCGGTTCACTATTTGTTCGCGCTGGGGCACCGGCGGATCGTCTTCCTGCGCGATGATCCTTATGCCCCGTCATTCCAGGACCGCCTGCGCGGTTTTGTCTGTGCCCACTTTGAGGCGGGCCGGCCGGTAGACCCTGCCCTGGTTCTGACCGTTTCGGAGGACGAGATCCTGGATACGCTCGGTGCCTTGTGGAAGTCGCCCGACCGCCCCACCGCCCTCTTCGCGGCCAACGACCACCTGGCTTACGCCGTCATGCAGGCTTGCCGAACCCTGGGCCTGCGTATCCCCGAAGACCTGAGCTTGATCGGGTTCGACGACATCGAGTTCAGCGCGCAGACCTGGCCGCCGCTGACGACCGTGCGCGTCCAAAAGGAGCAGCTCGGGCGGCTCGCCGTCCGCCGCCTCCTGGACCGTCTCCAGGCCAAAGACAGCTCGCCGGAGGCCATGCCGCCGGTGACGATCGAGGCGCCCGTTTCCCTCATCGTGCGGCAATCATGCCGTGCCCTCATCTGATCGGAACGCACTGAAAGAGGTATCCCTCATGACCACCATCTCGCGGCCCCGCCGCCGAAGCTTTCAAGGCTTCACGCTTATCGAGCTGCTCGTCGTCATCGCAATTATCGCAATTCTGGCGGCCATCCTGTTCCCGGTCTTCCAGAAGGTGCGCGAGAACGCGCGCCGGTCGTCCTGCCAGTCCAACCTCAAGCAGCTCGGCCTCGCCGTCACGCAGTATGTGCAGGACTCTGACGAGATTTATCCTATCGGCTGCAACGACGGGTGGAACTCCACCTGGGCGACCGAGATCCAGCCTTACGTCAAGAGTCTGGCCGTGTTTCGTTGCCCCGACGACAGTGCGACTAATTATCCCAGCAGTGCCCCCAACTGGCTGAACTCGTCCTGGGCCGGCGTCCCAATCTCCTACGCCGCCAATGGCTATATGGCCTACCAGGATAGTAATAAAAACTGGAACGTGATCGGTGTGATGGGGATGTCTCAGACATGGATGGGTACCACAACTCGTTCCCTGGCTAGCGCAAACCGGCCTGCGGACACAATCATGATCGGTGAAAAGCACGAGGACGACGCAGCGAAGAACCCGGCGACCAATTACGGTGTCCTCACCGTCTGGGGGCCTGGGGATATTTTCAGCAATGTCAACTGGTGGGATAAGTGGGCATCCGGATATGTGCCGGATGGTACGCGAGCTGCTGCCGCCTACCCGAATGGCCCCAACGGTGCGGTCTCGGTCAAGCACAGTGAAATGTCCAATTTTCTTTTCACGGACGGCCATGTCAAGACGATGCGACCTATTCAGACCAACCCAGACCCGAAAAATCACCCAGAACTGAACATGTGGGACGCCACACGTTCGTAGTGAGCTTAGACAGCCGGGAGGGTTAAGCCCTCTCGGTTGTTCAGGTGCCTCACGAGGACATAATTTATGAAGAAAACACGTCTCGTTCTTCTCCTGAGCGCACTAACTGTCATGGTTATTTGTCCGCTCTTGGCCGGATGCAGCCATGGGACCGACTCGACGATGAGCAAGGATGATCAGAAGAATTTCAAGGGCGGTGGCCCGATGCCACCAGAAGCAATCAAAGCCATGCAGGGCGGCGCCCCGAATCCTGGCCCAGCCGCCGCGCCTCCTGCTGCACCCGCCAAACCGTGAGGTCTAGCCCACGATTCATCGCACTCTCTTCTGCCCGGCAGCCGTGATAGGCTGCCGGGCGCTTCTGCTTTTCAGGAACATCTATGACTTTTCGCCCCTTCTTCATCCTGCTGCTGCTCCTGGCGACGCTTCCTGTCTTTTCTGCCCCAATCCCGGCCGTGCCGCGCTTCGCCAAGTTCGAGGCGTCGTGGACGATCCCCGGCCAGTCCGGTAATCCCTTCGACCCCGCCGACAACGACGTGCGGGTCACATTCGCCGGACTGGGGCTTCCCCCCGTCTCCGTGCCCGCCTTCTGGGACGGCGACCGCTGGCGCGTCCGCTTCGCCCCGACGCGGCCGGGCTTGTACGCCCTGAGCGTCCAGCGCAACGGGCGCGAGGTCACGCCCGTCGCCTTGTCTGCGGCGCGGTTCCGGTGCGTCCCGTCCGGCTCGTTCGGATTCGTCCGGCGGGACCCCAAGGAAGCGCAGCGGTTCGCCTTTGACAATGGGCGGACTTTCTACCCGCTGGGCATGGATGCCGCCTGGACGAACAGGCAGATGCCGGATTATGCGCCCACCTTCGCCCAAATGCATGCGGCGGGGATGAACTGGGCGCGCGTCTGGATGACCTACTGGGACGGCAAAAATCTGGAATGGACGCCGGACAAGTCGAAGAACCCGCCTATTGGCCGGTACGATCTGGCCGCGGCCCGCCGCTGGGACGCCATCATGGACGCCGCCGAGAAGAACGGTGTTTTCGTCCAGATGACCTTGCAGCACCATGGCCCCTACACCGAGAAGACCGACCCGAACTGGCGGGATAACCCGTTCAATGTGGCGAACGGCGGGTTCCTGACGCGCCCCGATGACTTCTTCACCGACAGCAAGGCGCGGCTCTTGACGCGGAACAAGTACCGCTACATCGTCGCCCGCTGGGGCTACTCCACGCACCTGATGGGCTGGGAGCTGTTCAACGAGGTGCAGAACATCACCGAAGCGCGGCCCCACTTTGACGATGTGGTGAACTGGCACAAGGAAATGGCGTTGACGGTGCGCGCCGAGGATGTGAACCGCCATCTGGTGACGACGAGCAATTCGCCGCTGGGCGATCCGCTGGCGCACATCGGCCTGGACTACGACCAGGTGCATACCTACCCGAGTGACATCGTCTCGTTCTTCGCCGCGCTGCGTGGGGGCGACAATCCCCTATTCACGGCGGAGTGGGGGCCGGGCGACTCAAAGAAGGACATGACCGAGTCGTTCCTGCACGACGGCCTGTGGTCCTCGCTGATGGCGCCGACGGCGGGGGCGGGCCAGTTCTGGTTCTGGGACCAGGTCATCCCGCACGCCTGGTGGCCGCAGTACGCTTCGGCCTCCGGGTTTCTACGCGCTTTCTCCGTGGGTAGTCATTCGGGGCTGAAGGCCCTCAGCCCGCGCCTGCGGGCCACCGGAGCGCTGGGCGAGCTGGTCTTCACGCCGCTGGGCGGCTTTGAGAAGGCGACGCGCGAGACCGTCACGCTGTCCGCAGACGGCAGGACGCCGGACCTCTCAGGGGTCCCATCGTTCATCCAGGGCCAAAACCATCGGGACATGATGCCGCGCCCGATTTCTTTTGTTTTGGACTGCCCGACCCCGTGCCGGTTCCTGCTGGACATCGGGGCGGTCGCGAAGGCGGGGGCGCATCCGGTCCTGACCGTGGACGGCGGGCCGGGAGCGGAAGCCGACTTTAGCGCCGTGCTTAAAGACCGTGATGCCAAGGAAACACTGGCCGTGGACCTGCCGGCAGGGCCGCACCGCGTCGGTCTGTTCAACACGGGGCCGGACTGGTTCGTCGTCCGGCGGCTGGCCGTCACCCAGTACGCGCCGCCTGTCGCCGTGCTGGCAAAGGGCGACGCGCGCCATGCGTTCTTCTGGGCCTATGCCCGCGACCGCAGTTCGACTGCGCCCATCAGGGCGACGCTGGTCCTGACGGGAATGGCGCCGGGCGCTTATGTCGTCCGCTTGTGGGACCCGTGGCTGGGCCGGGAGGTCGTCCCGATTACCATCAGGGGGCGCGCGGGACTCGTTGAAGTGCCGCTGCCAGCTTTGACGCGCGATGCGGCGGGGATGGTGACGCCTGTGGGGCGTTAGGGCTGCG
>JANOOM010000750.1:0-4753 GCA_031421335.1 Armatimonadota bacterium | reverse complement strand
GAGCTGCATCCCCTCCACGCGCAGGAGTAGGGGCGGCGGCTCGTCACGCAGCGGGGCGGGCGGCCAGACGGCTTCGGTCAACGGCGTAGGGCCTCGCTCGCTCTCGTTCATAGCGCGAGTGTACCAGAACGCCACTCAGTTTCACGTCTTTTGCCGGGAACCTCCCGGCCCCCACCCCCTGTTGAAGCGGCATGACCGACCTCCCCGATCTGCTGAAGGAGCGCTATGGCCCGGATGCGCCCGCGCTCGCCCCCGGTGCATTCGCCGACGATCCCATCCTGGAAACGCTGCTGGCGCACCGCTCCGTGCGACGTTACCGCCCCGACCCGCTGCCTCCGGGGACGCTGGAAGTGTTGGGCGCGGCGGCGCAGAGTGCAGCGTCTTCGTCCAACTTACAGGTGTGGAGTGCGGTGGCCGTGCAGAACCCCGCACACAAGGCCGAGGCGGCGGCGCTGTGCGGCGATCAAGACTTCATCCGTCAGGCGCCCCTTTTCCTGATTTTCTGCGCGGACCTGGCCCGCTTGACGGCGGCAGCGGAGCATCAGGGCCTGCCGAGCGCGGGCCTGGACTATCTGGAGATGTTCCTGATGGCCATCGTGGACACCTCACTCGCCGCCCAGAACGCCGCCGTGGCCGCCGAGGGGATGGGTCTGGGCATTTGCTACGTCGGCGGGGCGCGCAACCACCCGCGCGAGCTGGCCGCACTGCTGAACCTGCCGGCGCGCGTCATCGGCCTGTTCGGGCTGTCGGTGGGCTTCCCCGCTGAGGGGGACACGTCCGCCGTGAAGCCGCGCCTGCCCCAGACGGGCTTGATCCACCGCGAGACTTATGACGCCGGGGCGTGCGACGCGGGAGTCGCCGCTTATGGCGAAACAATGCGCGGGTTCTATGAGGCGCAAAAGATGAACGTCAAGGGCACCTGGGCCGCTCATTCGGCCAAGCGCGTGGCTGGGCCGGAGGCGCTTGGAGGCCGGGACATCTGGCGGCAGGTCCTGTCGGAGCGCGGGTTCGAGCTGAAGTAGACCTCTCCCCGGCACAAGTGCCGACCCTCCCCTGTCAAGGGAGGGTAAGAGAGCGGAGACCGATTTGCTAATCCTCACCCTTCCCTAACAGGGAGGGGTCGGCACTTGTGCCGGGGGTAGGCCAGGAAAAGGAGATACACATGACTGAAGTAACACGGCGCGAGTTCGTCGCCACGACCATGAAGACGACCTTGGCGGCGGGCTTCGCCTTGGCCGTGCAGCCGGTCTCGGCGCAGACGATTCATACGGACAGCGCCGGGCTGACGGCGGGCGAAGTCCAGATCCCAACGGCAGAGGGGACGATCCCCGGCTACCGCGCCATGCCCGCGACTGGCAAGGGCTTCCCGGTCGTGCTGGTCGTACAGGAGATCTTCGGCGTCCACGAGCACATCAAGGATGTCTGCCGCCGGTTCGCCAAGCGGGGGTATCTCGCCATCGCGCCCGAGCTGTACGCGCGTCAGGGGGATGTGTCCAAGGCCGCCGACATCAAGCAGATCATCCCGATCGTCTCCAAAGTCCCCGACGAGCAGGTGATGACGGACCTCGACTCGGCGGTCATCTGGGCCGAAAACAGCGGGCACGCCGACGTGTCGAAGCTGGGTATCACGGGATTCTGCTGGGGCGGGCGAATCGTCTGGCTCTACGCCGCCCACAACCCGACACTAAAAGCGGGAATCGCCTGGTACGGCCACCTCGACGGGCAGCCGGACGTGCTGCGCCCGCAGAACCCGCTGGACCTCACCGCCCAGTTCAAGGCGCCCATCCTGGGGCTGTACGGCGGGCTGGACAAGAGCATTTCGCCGGAGAGCATCGCGGCCATGCGGACCGCCCTGAAGACAGCGGGCACATCGGCTGACCTCGCCTCGCAGCTCGTGGTCTACCCGGACGCCGAACACGGCTTCCACGCCGATTACCGGCCCTCTTACAACGCTCGGGACGCCGCCGACGGCGACCAGAAGATGTACGCCTGGCTGAAGAGCCACGGCGTATAGGAACCCACCTCCTTGCTTTGTGACAAGTCATTTCGCAGGGGTCCTCCCGGAACGGGAGAACGAAGAGGTTAAGCCTCACGCCCCAATACTCTTTCCCCTCCCGTTTCGGGAGGGGAGGCGAGCCTCAGCGAGCGGGGTGGGTTCTTTTACTCGTTTATTCACACCAAAGGAGAACAAAGACAGATGGCAATTCGCAACGCAGACGCCCAGTGGTCGGGCGGCCTGATGGACGGCAAGGGAACGATGAAACTCGGCAGCGGCGCCTTCGAGGGGCCGTTCTCGTTCAAGACGCGCATGGAAGAAGGCGCCGGGACGAACCCCGAGGAGCTGATTGGGGCGGCCCACGCGGGCTGCTTCTCGATGCAGCTTTCGGCCATGCTGGAGCACGCGGGCTTCCCGCCCGAGCGCGTCCACACGACGGCCAAGGTACACTTGAACCCTGATGGGCCGGGCTTCTCAATCACGAAGATCGAGCTGACCACCGAAGGCAGTGTGCCGGGCATGGATGAGGCCCAGTTCATCGAGCAGGCGCAGGCGGCCAAGGTGAGCTGCCCCGTCTCCAAGGCGCTGGCTGGGACGGAGATCACGCTGAACGCGAAGCTGGTGTAGCTGGCCGCTTTCGACGACTGTAGGGGCGAACCTCGTGTTCGCCCCTTTTTCATGTGTTCGCCCCTTTTTCATGTGTCGCCCCTTTTTCATGTGTCACCTCTTTTTGTCGTCACCTGCTGGACGTACACCATCCCCAGCGGCCTGCGCCCGGCAGGGGTGCTGTGCGGCAAGAGGGGCGTGATTGAACCGTCTGACCGGACACGAAAAGGGCGGACGCCCCCAGCGGTCAGCAGATACAAAAACCGGCCAAAGGGAGCGAATACAGGTTCGGACAGGTCCTCGGTGGCATCAAACGCCTGCTGCCGGGACTGCCCCAGAGTGCCGTCGGAGCGGATCGCATAGCGAACCAGGACGATCTGGGCGGTCCTGACCGGGAAGCCGTCGGCGTACTGCCAAAGGACGAACAAGTAGCAGTACCGACCGCGTGGGTCAATGGCGGCCTCCTGAGGAACACCGCGGAACCAGACCTGTGACGGCCTCAGCGCGGAAAGAGGCGGGCAGCAGAAGAGGGCGGGGACCGCAGAAGAAGAGGGCGGGGACAGAACCGCCGCCCCTACGAGGATCATGACTGGACGGACCGTATTCGGAACGTAGGGGTGGGGCTTGTCCCTACCCTCCTTCTCCTACTTTTCCCCTCGTCCACCGTATACCGCCGTGATGACACTCGCCGACCCAGCCCACGGCCTGGGCGGGGCGGCCTGGGGTGCTCGGACGACTGCCGGCGGAAGGGCCAGCGGCTGGGCGCGCATCATGGCAGCGTGGGCACGGACGCCCTTCAAGCAGTCCAAGGTGGTGGGGGCTGGGACAGGCAGCGACTTCTTGTGTGATTGTGCGTGAGCCGTCAGGGGGATGGCGGCCAAAACGAGGGCAGTGGTCAGCAGGAATGGGCGGTTCATGTGGTGCCTCTTAAACAAAAACGCCCCGGCCTGTTGGGGCCGGGGCGTTTAAGCTAATCCTTGACGAAGGGCAGCAGGGCGATCTCGCGGGCGCGCTTGATGGAAACAGCGATCATGCGCTGCTCCTTGGCGGTGGCCCCGGAGCGGCGGCGGGGGATGATCTTGCCGCGCTCGTCGGTGAACGTCCGCAAAAGGGTGACGTTCTTGTAGTCCACCGTCTTGATCTTGTTGATGGTCAGCGAGCTGACCTTGCGACGCTTGAAGCGCCGGTTCTTGTTGCGGTCGGGTCCGCCGGGTCCGCCGGGCCGCGCGCCGCGCGGGCCTCCGCTGGGAGCGCCGTAAGCCATGGTGAAATCCTCTCGTTGCGATCCTCACCGCCTTTCCCCCGGTTTGAGGGGCGGGCGGTGCGACTTGCGGGTGCATATTTTCGTGAAGACGAATGCCGGTCAGTATAGCACACCGGGGCGAGTGAAGTCAAGAACGGTCCGCCCGGATTGTCGCGTTTGGTGAGTAATTCGGCGCGGAATCTGGTACAATACCGCATTCCACTCCGCCCACCGCCCAAGAGGATTGATCCCAAGATGCCGATGATTACTGCGCCCAATGTCGAGACGATGCAGGTGGTGACGGGCTTTCTATACCAGCTCACCATTGCTGAGGAGGCCAACGGGCCGGGGATCACGCGCCTGGATATCGGCCCCTACTTTTTCGGCGGCGCTTCGGGCCGCGCCCCCTACCCCGAGGCGGTGACCAACGAGATGACGCCGCCCGGATGGCAGGCGATCCGCTGGTTCACCGACGAGGCCGGCGCAAGCTGGCTGCGCTGGGAAGGCGGGCGGCTCGAGACCGAAGACGGCGAGATGCTGTTCCAGATGACCTCCAACTACCCGCCGTCCAACACCGGCGCCGCTTTGCACGTCTGGCGCGGCAGCCGGCCGCCGGTGCGGTACGCGATCTCGGCCCCGGATTATTCGTCGAAGCCGCCCGAGAACAACCCGCGCCACGACGTCAAGGGGCAGGTGGCATTCGCCCAGGGGAAGGGCTGCGCGCCTGTTCTGGTGCTGGGGATGGTCGGGGCGGCGGCGCTGCTGGCGCGGTACTTGGGGTAGAGCATTTCGGACCTAACCCCGGCACAAGCGCCGACCCTGGCGCAACTGCACCCGACTCCCGGTTAGGGAAGGGTGAGATGGGGCAGGCATGGGATGAATGCCGGAAGCCCCTACTTGACGGCGGG
>JANOOM010000749.1:0-7706 GCA_031421335.1 Armatimonadota bacterium | reverse complement strand
CCTGAAGCCACAAAAAAGGCCGCCCAGCATTGCCGGGCGGCCTTTCCCACCTGTTTGCCTCAGCGGACGCCGTGGGCCTTGTTGTAGGCATCCAACTCACGCCGGAGCTGAATGGCGTAGTCGGCGACTTTGGCGCGGAAGCCGTCGAGCTGGGACTCGGGCAGGGTGGCGATGGGCTTGTCCAGGAACGCCTTGACGTAGCCTTCCGCCTCGGCGACACGCGCCTTGGCGATGTGATTGTCCTTGCACTCGCGCAGGGCGGCATACATGGTGGTCAAATAGCGGACGTCGGTGACGCCCTCGCGGCAGGCTTCCCACTGGAGCGTGTCCAGGACGCCGCCCTTGACCGGGTAGGTGAGCATGGCGGGCCGGAAGGCCGCCCGGCTCGGGGCCGCGCCCGCCGAGGACTCGTCGTAGGGGTCCGCGCCGAAGGCGGTCTGGTAGTCGGGCAGAAAGGCGCCGTAGAGGTTGGAGCGCCACAACAGAAGTCCCGCGTCCACGCGGTCGGTAACGGGGTCGGAGTCGGCGGCGGGCCAGTACCACCAGTCGCGGATCATCGAGACGCGCTGGCCCTTGTTGCGGAGGAGCTGCTGCGGGTACTCCGAGTCGCGGTTATAAACGGCGATGTCGGTCGTCGTCCCCAAGGCGCCGAAGTCTGACTGGCGTGGGATGTAGGTCGCGTTGGGAATGCCCGCCTTGGACAGCGGCGCCATGCGCGAAGCGGCGGCGGCGTTCGGCTCCGGGTCGGTGTAATAGGTCAGCGCGGGGGCCTGGTGCTCGCCACGCGCCTTCTCGACCGCCTTGGGGTCCCCGTCACCCTTGTACAAGTTGTAGGGGGTGCCGAAGCCGTAGTCGCGGTACTCGTTGACGGCGTTCCACAGCGTCTCGGGCGAGTCATAGAGCGAGGCGATGGTGAAGCCGTGGGCGTAGATGTCGGCGAGCTGCCGGTCTAAAGTCTCTTTGGAGACGAAGTCGGTCACCAGGTCGCGCCCATCCGCCGAGGGCAGGGGGGCAGGCGGCGCATCCAGGCGCGAGCGCAGGTCAATGCCGTACTGCTTGGCGGGCGACAGCAGGCGCAGCGGCAGGACGTTCAAGACGGTGCGGACCGTGAACGGCGCGAAGCCCCGCCCGGACACGAGGAACCGGCCGATGTAGGACCCGTTCGGCGTGTTGCGGGGGACGTTGACGGTCAGCCAGAACTGCTTGGACGTATCGGCGGGGATGTCGCAGACGGCTGGGCCGATCAGCCGCAGCGGCGTGTAGGCACCAGCCAGAGGCACGCGGTCGTCCTTGACGAGCAGGGCCGGGGCCAGCCCGGACGTGTCGGCGTCGCGCAGCATGCCCGCACCGCTCCGGGGTCGGACCTGGACGACATGCACCTCGACGCCTGATTTGGGGATGACGTGGCCGATGCCTTGCAAGTCCTGCGGCAGCGACACGGCAACGTCGGTGCGCGCGGACGGGCTGTACAAGCAGAAAGTGGCGGCGGCGGTCTGCTCGGCGCAGGCGGTGAAGGTGACGTCCGGGCTGACGCGCGGGGCGAGCGGCAGGCTGTCCGGCAGGACGCGGGCGAACAGGGAAATGGGCTGCCAAGGCAGCAAGGGCTTGCGCGACGCGAAGAGGGCGGCGCGGGTGGACGCATAAAGTGTCTGCCGGACCAGTCCGGGGGGCGTGACGGTGAGCTGGAAGGCGACCCGTCCGCCGTGGGTCAGGCCCGGCTTGGTCGCAAGGCCGTAGGAGACCGCTAAGGCCGATTCGGGCGTGCCGACGGGTTTCCAGGCGCCGACGTTTCCCTGCTCAAAACTGGTGGCGGGCGTGGCCCCGGTCCCCTGCCCATTTGCATCGAGAGTCACCCAAGCGATGTCGTCCACCACGAGGGTGGTCTGGCGGGTCGTCGTGACGTCGAGCGCGAGGCCAGTCGCTCCAGCCCAATCGGGCGCGGAAGCGGGCGCGTCGGCCGCGCCCACGGGCTGGGCGCCGGCGGGCAGGGCCTTGTCGAGCGAAGCGGGCGCGGCGGGCGCGGCGCGCAGGGTGAACTTCGACTGGGGCAGGACGAACTCGCGCCAGCCGCTGAAGGAGACGGGGATGGGCGCGGAGATCCACTCGTCGCGCGGCACCGCGGGGGCGGCGGGCGAGGCGGCCGAGGACGGGGCCAGGACGCGGACGCGCAGGTCCGCGCCGCTGGCGTCGCCGTGGACCCATAAGCGGACGGCGTTGTTTGTGCCGGCGGCTGGCAGGCCATCCCGGACGAGCAGCGCCGACACCGGCTCGGGGGACCGTCCGGTCAGCAGGGGCGCGAGCGGGGCGGCCGGGCGGGCGTGGGCCGGGACGCGGGCCGGGCGGGGCGCGCGGGCCTGGGCAACGGAGATCAGGCCACACGAGGCGAGTACGGCGGCGGGCGCGGCTAGAAAGATCGCCTTGCCGCTTCGGCGAGGCATTTGGAAAGTCAAGCGGGGTGTCCTCCTCAGAACGGGGTCATACGGGTACTTTGACGGGGCCGGAGACGGGAAAAGTTCCCTGTGGGGCTTGGGGTGTGTCAAGAAGAAGGCCCCGCCCAAACGGGTGGGGCCGAAGGTTGAGAGGGTCACGAAACGGGCACCAGGTCGTGGTCCGACGAGTCCACCTCGACGATGTACCACTGGCCGTCGCGATGGCGCAGTGTGTAGGAGACGTAGACCGTCTTGTTGACGCCCGCGGCAGGGTCGCCGCTCTTGTCATAAGGGGAAGCACCAGCGTTGTCCGGGTCTGCGCCGTTCTGGTCGAATGGGACGGTGTCCCCCGTCGTGCCGGCCGCCGCGGCGCCGGTCCGGTAGACGTGAGTGCCGTAGGCGGTCACGTCGCCGGTCTTGGACTTGCGCAGGCGCGTCAGGTCGAACGAGACCGTGTGCAGCCGGTCCAGGGCGTCCCGCGTGATCTGGGCGAAGTCGCCCGAGGCGATGGAGTACGAGTACTTCTTGTTCAGGAAGACGCTGATGCGCGTGTCGGAGTCGCGGACGTGCTTCTTCAGCGGCGCGATGTCTCCCTCGGTCCAAGCCTTCGCGATGTCGGCGAAGGCGGCCTGGTAGGAGTCAGCGGGGTAGGCGTTCTTGATCGCCGCGCGGGCCGGGGCACCGCCGCCCTCGATCTCGCGCACGCGGTCTTCACTGGCGACGTAGTAGTTGTTCTGGTTGTACGTCACCGAGTAGCTCGGCGTGTCGAACGGCAGATACGGCGTTATATACGGCTGGTACATCGGCTGCCCAACGATGATGACGTTGGGGGTCGAGTTGAAGATGTACTGCGGGAAGCCCACGTAGGCCGAGTAGATGGACGGGTAGGTCGTGGCCTGCACATAAGTGTCGCAGTAGCTGCCGTAGTAGTACCCGCCCAGCAGCGGCGGCGCATTCACAATAGTCGTCGAGTTATTGCTGTTGTTGTAGTTATTATAAACGTAGGTGTTGCGGTACACCGACGGCGGCACGAACTGCGGCCCCTGGGGCGTGGTGATGCGAAGATCCGTCCCACCGTCCCCCGCGTACCCGCGCCCGGACCCGATCGGGCGGATGGGCCGGAAGTCGCCGGAGAGCGTGGAGCCGCCCCGACCCGCGAAGGGGTAGCCGGACAGGCCGGGACTGCCGGCCTGCGACCCTGAGAACCTGCCGGGCCGCACGCGGTAGCCGCCGCCGTAGGGGCGCCCCTCTGCCGCATCGGGGAGGGTCACGACCGGCCCAGAAGACCGTTCGTTCTGATAAGACTGGCTGTTGCCATAAGCCGGTGCGCTATTATTGTAAGCCGGCGCATTGCCATAGACCTGCCCGGCGCCGTATGCCTGGCCACCATAGCCCGGCGCATTGCCGTAGCTCTGACCACCATAGGCGGGCTGGCTGAACACGGGCCGATTGAAGTTCGGCTGATTGGATGTCGGCTGGCTGTAAGAGGGCGACGGCCCGAAAGACCCGCCCGACCGGCCGAAGATCGCGCCGGACCGCATCGGCTGGGAAAACTGTGGGGCCTGGCTCGGGACCTGGCTCGGGATCTGACTCGGGGCGGGCATGGCCCCACCCGGCTGGCTGATGGCACCGCCGCGCATGTAGCCGCCCACCGCCTGCGCGGAGGCGGCCTGCGGCGTGGCAGCGAGCAGGGCAAGGGCGGCGGCGATGATGGCGGGAGAGAATGTACGGTAAGAGTTCTTCATAAGATCACTTCTTTCCGGAGCAAGGGCGGCGGGAGAGGGCAAGAGCGCCTTCGTCCGGCCAGTGCGGCACCCCTTCAGCCCTCGCGGACGGGGGGGGCTGTATGTTGTTTTATTATACCCAATTAAACACAAACAGCCGCCATTTTAGTTCCGGCAACGCGCGGGTTCAGCCGCCCCGCAAGGCCCTGGGCGACGCGGCGACCTCGCGGCGACTGGCCCGCAGAGAGTGGGGGGAGAACGAGGCGCTCCGCGCCCTGCGCGGCGGTGAGGCGGGGGGGGGCGAGTGGGTAGGGCGAGTGAATGAATTCACTCGCTCCGCTCGGATTTGTCCAAGGGACAAGTAAACAGGTTTACAGGAGAGGGCCGCCAGCGGCTGTTTCCCGGCGGCTATTCTGTCCCCTGGACAGGTCTGACACGGAGCGAGTGAATTCATTCACTCGCCCTACCCACTCGCCCCAGCGGCGTGGGCGGCCAGATGCCTCCAGATTGTGAGGCGTCAGGTTCTGCGCCTCCAGCCTCACCCAGGGCGGCGTTACGCCGGTTTGTCATCACCCACCAGAAGATCACCAGCCCGATAATGCCCCCGAAGACGATGATAAACACCTCATCGTCGGAGGAGATGGTGAGTTTCAGGTAGGTAGGCATGGGGGGCCGGACGGCGCCCGCCGTGTCCCCCTGAGCGGGCGGCAGCGAGACAACAGGGACCCAGACGCGGCACCAGAGCATAACAGCGCTTGTCACACCCCAGAGCCGACCCAATGACGAGGCCGAGCAGAGTGCAGAGGCAAAGAGCAGCAGCCACTCCTGGCCCGCCGCCCACCTCGCGCAGGAGGCAGGCCACCGGAGAAAACAGGAGCTTCAAGAAAGCCAGCACGGCCTACTCCGTCGCCAGCCGCGCGTCTATCTCCTCGGAGACCGCCTGGGCCAGCGGGACATAAAGGCAAACGGTGCGCTCGTAGAGCGCCAGCAGGTCGGCGAGAGACAGGCGGCGGAGCAGGGAGCGGTACAAGGCGGGTTCATGCAGCAGCATGGGGTGAGTCCTTTTCGCGCATGCCCGAGCCGTGCGGCAGGGCGGGCGCGTCTTTCTCAATTGCGTTTCGGTCTGCGTTTCGGTGTGAGTGGCGTCGGGCCAGGCGCCAGGCGAAGCCGTCCATCCAGACGTCGAAGGCGGCGTAGAACAGCCACAGGATGGCCCCGAAGGACAGGACCAGGCCCAGCAAAAACGGGGAGGACAGGGCCGCCCCCGCCGTCACGACCAGGTCCGTCAGGCGGTGCGGGTGGAGCACATCCCAGGTGTTGAAGCGGTGCGCGGGTGTCAGGCCGAGATAAACGCCCAGGGCGCAGAGGGGGAAGATCAGGGGGCGCAGGGCGGCCCCGACCAAGCCCGAACGCCGGCGGGTCAGGCGGTCCAAAGGCCAGACGGCCAGGAAAAAGGCAAGCAGGCCCGCACCGCTGTAGAGCAAATAAAAGATGACGACGACGAAGAAGTCCGCCTGCCCTTCCCGGCTCTGATGTGACTGGGCGAACAGCGGACTCTGGGTGAGCGTGTCCAGGAAGTGCCGCCACTCGGTGAGCAGGTAGCAGGAGTTTGGCAGGAAGGCGAGCCAGACCAGCCCGAGCGGCAGCCACAGGCCCCAGCGGATTCGGTCGTGCGCGCGCATGTCCCGCCGCGCCCCACGCGCGATGGCGAAGGCGAGCGCGACCGGGATGACGGCCAGCAGCAGGTTCCAGGCGACGTTGGGTGCGGGGCGGATGAGGCCGATCATTGGGGCTGCTCTTCCTTCGCGCGGCCCAAGCCTGTCGGAGACTGGCCCGCCGACTGGACGATGCGCTCCAGGGCGCCCAGGTAGGTGTGGAAGGCCGCCCGGCCCGCCTCGGTGGGCGCATAGGTGGTGTGGGGCTTCTTGCGGACGAACTCCTTGGCACTGACGACGTAGCCCACCTCTTCCAGCTTGCTCAGGTGGATAGACAGGTTGCCGTCGGTGACACTCAGGGTCTCTTTGAGGAACCGGAAGTCGGTCTCGCCGCGCGCCATCAGGGCGGACATGATGCCCAGCCGCACCTTCTGGTGGATGACCTCGTCGATGGACTCCAGCGATTCGACGACGGCGGCGTATCCCGCCTGGAGGCCGGACTGTAGGACTGCCATGGGATTACCAGCCGTGTTTCCGCGCCATGAGGACGCCGTACCCGATGTGGAAGCCGCCGAAGGCCACGGCCATCATGGGCAGGTGGGCCGAGACGGGCAGCAGGAACGTCACCGCCCCGGCCAGCACGAAGGCGGCTCCGAGGAAAGACACGGGGCGGATGGAGAACAGGCCGACGGCGCAGATCGCCAGCCCGTAGCAGAGCATCCAGGCGGCCCACACGAACGAGGGCAGGCCGTGTTGGTACAGGAAGGCGGTCAGCAGGGCGGCGGCGAAGAAGGCTGGCCCCGCCGCGACCAGGATGTGCGCGCCCAGCGGCGAGGCGACCCGCTTGCCGATGGAGGCCGCCCGCCGCTTGTTGCAGGCGAACTCGATGCCGACGGCCAGGGCCAGGATGAGCAGCCAGACCGGGCCGAGGGCGAGGTAGTCGCCCCGCTCTAGAGGGTGGAGGGCCTGGGCGCGCGCCAGCATGACGTGGGAGACGGCCACGCCCGCGATGGCGGCCAGCCCGATCAGCACGCCGGACAGGCCGGACAGCGTCGAATACTTGGTCGAGCGCTCCATCGTCTGCCGGATGACCCGCAGGTTCTCGCGAGCCTCCTCCAGCGGCGCAGTCAGGACAGGCATTGGTTTTTCCTCATTCATGCTTTACAATACAAAGTGCTTTATACAGGGAGTATAGCACGCGGAAGAGCGGATGTCAAGCAGAAACCGGCTCTGGAAGCCCTCCCCATCTCGGTTATTGGGGCAGCCTGCCCTTCGGGCAGCCAGTGCTGACCATTGCGGTGCCAGCTCTGTGTAATCTGGGTAAACTGGTCTCAAAGCCCGAGAGGAACCTGCCATGCCTATCGCCTCTATCAACCCCGCCACGGGGGAGGTACTTCAGACCTTTACCCCGCTCACCGACGCCGAAGTCCAGGACAAGCTCGCCAAAGCCGCCGAGGCCTTCCAGGCGCACCGCCGGGCGTCTTTTGCCGACCGCGCAGCCAAGATGACGCGGGCAGGCAAGATCCTGGAGGCCGAGAAACACGCCATCGCCCGGACGATGACTTTGGAGGTCGGCAAGACCTTGCGTTCCTCGGTCGAGGAAGCCGAGAAGTGCGCCCGCGCCTGCCGCTTCTATGCCGAGAACGCCGAGCGGCTGCTGGCCGACCAGCCTTACACGGTGGTCGGCGCGCGGGCCTTCGTCCGCTCCCTCCCGCTCGGCCCGGTTCTGGCCGTCATGCCCTGGAACTTTCCGCTCTGGCAAGTGATCCGGTTCGCCGCGCCCGCGCTGATGGCCGGCAACGTCGGCCTGCTCAAGCACGCGCCCAGCGTCCCACAGTGCGCCCTCTTCCTGGAAGACTTGTTCCGGCGGGCCGGTTTCGCCGAGGGCGTCTTTCAGA
>JANOOM010000748.1:0-15513 GCA_031421335.1 Armatimonadota bacterium | reverse complement strand
TCGCCGCTGAAGGAGAAGTACCCGATGCCGCCGCCGTAATGGCCGCGCCGGGTCGGCTCCAGTTCCTCGATGATCTCCATGGTGCGGACCTTCGGGGCGCCCGTCAGCGTCCCCGCCGGGAAGGAGGCGCGCAGGACGTCGAACTGGTCCAAGCCAACGCGCAGGGTGCCGGTCACTTCAGAGACGATGTGCATGACGTGGGAGTATTTCTCGACCACCATCAGCTCGTCCACCGAGACTGTGCCGTACTCGGCGACCCGCCCGACGTCGTTGCGAGCCAGGTCCACCAGCATGATGTGTTCCGCCCGCTCCTTCTCATCGGCCAGCAGGTCGGCGGCGATGGCGTCGTCCTCGGCAGGCGTCGCCCCGCGCCCGTGCCGCGACCCGGCGATGGGGCGGACGGTGATCTTGCCGCCGCGCTCCCCGACCAGGATCTCAGGCGACGCGCCGACCAGCTTGGTGTCCCCGAAGTCTAAGTAGAACATGTACGGCGACGGATTGATGGACCGCAGAGCGCGGTACACGTCGAACGGGTCCGCATGAAGTGTCTTGGACAGCCGCTGCCCGATCTGCGCTTGAAACGTGTCCCCCGCCGCGATGTACTCTTTGGCCCGCAGTACGGCGGCCTTGTAATCTGCTTCGGTGCGGTTCGGGGTGAAGGCCCCCCCTGCCCCCAATTCTGTGGGAGCCGGAGAAGACGTGTCCAATTCGCTTCCTGCACCCCCAGAATTGGGGGCGGGGGGGACCGCCCGCAGCCGTCCTAAAAGTTCCCCCACCTTCCCCGCCGCCGCGTCGTAGGCCGCGCCAGGGTCCTCGCCCGGCGCGATGCGGGCGTTGCACAGCGCGAGGATTTTGTGCTTGACGTTGTCGAAGATCAGCAGCGCGTCGGTGAACAGGAAAATGCAGTCGTCAATCCCCAGATCGTCTTTCGCCAGAGTCGGCAGCTTCTCAAAGAAGCGCACGGTGTCGTAGCCGATCATACCAACCGCGCCGCCGACGAACGGCGGCAGTTCTGGCGTGGGGACATATGCATACCGGCCCAGCAGCTCTTGGAGGACGTGCAGCGGGTCGCGCTCCCCCGCCTTCAGGGCCAGCGTCTTGACCAATGCGCCCTCGGTGATCGTTGCTTCGTCGCCCTTGGAGCGGAAGACCAGGAACGGGTCACTGCCCAGGAACGAGTAGCGGGCCAGCCGCTCGCCGCCCTCGACGCTTTCCAGCAGGAACGAGTTGGGCCTGCCCCCTGCCACCTTGCGGAAGGCCGAGACGGGCGTTTCCATGTCCGCCAGCACTTCGCGCCAAACGGGGATAAGGTTACCATCGCGGGCCTTCGCGATAAATTGGTCACGGGTGGGCGATGTCATGGGTGGCATTCAGTATACCTCAGTACGGACAAGCAAAAAAGGGCCGAGGCGCCCTGATGATTCAGGAAACGCCCCGGCCCCTCTGTGAAATCTGGTTTGCAGCAGCAAGCCGGCAAAAGGCGGTCAGCGTTCCCCGTCGAAATGGGAGCGCCACCACCAGGAAGCCAGGCTATCGGTGCTAAGTTGCATAACGAATCCAGTATACAAGCTTTCTTTGGCCCCTGTCAAGCCCTGCGCTGCAACTTTTAGTCCCCTTGCGTGTCTAGCTGATTAGGAGGCGTCCTATGTCACGCCCGATGATCCACTGCCCCGACTGTCACCGTGAACTTTTTAACCTGCACCGCCCGCAATGCCTTTGGTGCGGGGCACGGCTGACGCAGGAACAGTTCCAGCAGGTGGCCGAGGCGCCCGGCGCCCCCGGCCCGCCCCCGCCGCTGCCGATGTCCATCATGCCGCCGCTGATGGGGCCATCATGGTCGGGCCGTTCCGGGTGGCTCTTCGAGGGGAACCCGTTCGCGCTCATCAGGCGCTCCGTTTCTCCCTGGGAGCGAAAGCTTAGGATCGTCGGGGCTGGGCTGTCCGCCTGCCTGATGCTCGCCCGCCTGATCTACTTCCTTTGGGACATCTGGCGGATGCACCAATCCTTGCCCCCCATCCATTAGATCCGGTAGATGCCGCCCCGGAGCTGCGGGAACCAGTTTGGGCGGTATGAGGTCGGTCGGGCGGTGAAGACCTCGCCGGAGGGCAGGGCAACCGCGCTCAGGAAGCCGCCTATGCCGCAGCCGGTGTCCACGCCGATGTACTGCTTGGTCTGCGCGAACATGACCTTCGGGAACGGCGTGTGGCCGCGCACCACGGTCTGCTGCCACCAAGGCTGCTTTTCGCCCTTGACCTTGCCCCAGCGCAGAGCGCCCGTGGACTGCATCGGGAGCGGCAAAGCGAGGTCCCAGCCCGCATGAGTGAAGATGTACTTCTCGGTGATGTAGAACGGCAGAGTCCAGGGCTCCAGTTGTGCGTAGAGCCGCAGATGGAGGAGGGGACAGGAGGCGGGGCCGCCGGGGACGAGCGCGTAGCCGGCCTGCTCGTAAGAGTCGAGCGTGGCCTGACCGTACAGACCGGCCAGCGTCGCAATATCCCCGTCTTCCAGGAAGAGCAGCATGGCTTCTTCATGGTTGCCCTGAATGAAGATCTTCGGGCAGCGGTCGAATGCAATGATCTGCGCGATGCAGTCGAATGGGTTTGGCCCTCGGTTGATGACGTCGCCCAGGAAGATGACCAGGTCGGAGGGCAGCACGGGCAGCTATGCCAGCAGCTCGCGCAGCGCCCCCGCCTCGCCGTGAACGTCGCCGACGGCGTAGATCACGCGCTGCCCCCGACATAAGGCCGGGCGACCTCGCGCATCTGGTCCAGCGATGACCACTCGTCGCCGGGGCTGTCGTAGATGAGGATATGCGGGCCTTTAAAGCCCGCGTCCTTGCAGATCTCCAGGCAGCGGATGAAGTCCTCGCGGTTCATCTCGCCCGGCGTTGGGAAAGCGGCTTTGGCGTGCGTACATTCGGCCAGCGGCGCGATCTTGGGCAGGTCGGTATACTTACGCTCGCCGGGCCAGTTGCCGAAGTCCATCTTCAGGCCGACCCGCCCCCCCATGTCTTCCAGCAGCGTGACGACCTCGGCGGGCCGGTCCAGCAGCGCGTGCCAGTTCTCGACCACGACCCGGATGCCGTGGGCGTCGGCGCAATGCAGGACTTCGTTCAGGCCGGCCTCGCTGACGCTCAGGGCCTCCGCGCTCGGTGCAGCATCCCCCGCGATGACCCGGACCCGCTTGCCGCCGCAGGCAGCGGCAACCTCGATCCAGTGCTTCATCAGGGCGACGACCTTTGTCCGCTCCTCAGGATCGGGGTGTGTCAGGTCGCCGGTGTCAATGAGCAGCGTGTAGAACTCGACGCCGGAGGCTTCCAGCGCGCTCTTGAACTCGGCGAGGTAACCGGGGATCGTGCTGGGGAAGTGGAAGTGGCAGACCTCCAGCTTCCCCAGTCCGTGCGCGGCCACTTGGGCGGGGATGTCGAGGAGCGGCGTGCCCGCCGTGATGGACTTGTTGAGGCTCCAAGTAGAAACGCCGAGGCGGGGGTGGATGTTTGGCATGATCGTTGCCTTAGGGGGTTAGGCCGAACCGATGGGTCCGGTCCGGCGCAGGGGCGAACCTTGTGTTCGCCCCTCTTGTCTGTTTTCTGGTCCGCTACTTGCCCTTGCTCTCCGCGTGTACGCGCACAGACTCGAGCTGCCCCGCCGACCCGAGATACGTCGAGCGGCTGACGATGAACTTGGCGTACTCGGCGATGAACACCTTGCCGGGCGAGCGCAGGTCGAAGTCCTCGGGCTTGTCCTGGAAGAACTCGCGGTGGACCCGCGTCCACACCAGGCGGCCGTCCGTATCAATGTTGACCTTGCAGACGCCGAGCTTTGCGGCCGGCAGATACTGGTCGGCGTCCACGCCCTTCGCCCCTTCCTTCAGCTTGCCGCCCGCCGCGTTGATGCGGGCCACCTCGTCCTGCGGCACCGACGATGAGCCGTGCATGACAAGCGGAAAGCCGGGGAGCTGCTCTTGGATGGCCTTGATGCGCTCGAAGTGCAGGCCCTGGCCGCCCGAGAACTTGTAAGCGCCGTGGGAGGTCCCGATGGCGCAGGCGAGGCTGTCACAGCCGGACTGGGCGACGAACTCCTTGGCCTCGATCGGATCGGTCAGCAGGGCGTTCTTCTCGTCCACGGCGATGTCTTCTTCCACCCCGCCCAGCATCCCCAGTTCTGCCTCGACGCTGACGCCGCGCGCATGAGCCGCCTCGACGACGCGCTTGGTGATGGCGACGTTCTCCTCGAACGGATCGTGGGAGGCATCAATCATCACGCTCGAATAGAATCCACTCTCGATGCACTCCAGACAGGTCTTCTCATCGCCGTGGTCCAGGTGGACCGCGAAGACCGCCTCGGGGAAGATCTCGTCGCAGGCCCGCAGGATCGCTTCCAGCATCCGCTTGTCGGTGTAGGAACGCGCGCCCTTGGAGACCTGAATAATGAACGGCGACTGCGCCTCGATGTTGCCCCGGAACAGGCCCATCGCCTGCTCGGCGTTGTTGATGTTGTAGGCCCCAACGGCGTACTTACCGTAGGCGTGCTCGAATAGCGTTTTGGTGGTCACGATCATGGGCTTGTGGGTGCTCCTCGTCAGAAAGTCTTGGTGAAGTCTTGCGCTAAATGGCGCCTCGATTATACCCTAGGCGGACAAGGAATTCGTGCCGCATCCGGCGAATGAGTGTCTGCACGGCGGTGCCGCCCTGACTCTCTTGCCCGAAGGAAGAAGCCGCCCCATGATTCTGACCCTGTCCCCCTTGCGTCGCCTCCTGCTCGCCTTGTGCCTGCTGGCCCTCATCTGCACCGCCGTCGCCCACGCCCAGGCGCCCGCCTTGGCCCTGACGACGGCTGCCGGGCCGCCATTCACCTCCGAGAGCGCCGCCCGCACGGCGGAAGGAGGCTCGTGGCTGCTGCGCGGGCGTTCCCTGCTCGGCTTGTTCGCCTTCGCCGCCGTCGCCTGGGGCGTCGGGCGCCTGCGCGGGTCGCGTCAGGCGCCCCTGCTGCGGCTGATCGGGTGGGGGTTCGCCATCCAGTTCGCCTTCGCCTTTCTGGTTCTGGACACCGCGCCGGGCCATGCTGGCTTCGCCGCCGTCAGCGCGGGCGTCAAGCAGCTTCTAGACTTTACCAAGGAAGGCGCAGGCTTCGTCTTCGGCGATCTGGCGCGCGGCAACAACATCCCCGTCGGCGTCCCGTTGGGCGATCCGATCATGGGGCCGGTCCTGCACCCGACCGCCTACGCGCACGTCGGCGGCTACTTCGCGTTCTATGTCCTGCCGACCATCATCTTCTTTTCCGCCCTGACCACGCTGCTCTACTACTCCGGCGTCATGCAGCGCGTCATCCAGGGCATCGCCTGGGTCATGCAGCGCTCCATGGGTACGTCCGGGGCCGAGACACTGGCGGCGGCCACTAACATCTTCGTCGGTCAGACCGAGGCCCCGCTGATGGTCAAGCCGTTCCTGGCGAACGCCACCAACTCCGAGCTGATGGCGATGATGACGGCCGGCTTCGCCAACATCGCGTCCGGCGTCTTGGCCGCCTACGCCGTCATGCTGTCCGGCTTCTTCCCCGACGCCGCCGGGCACCTGCTTGCCGCCTCGCTCCTGTCCGCGCCGTCGTCCCTGGTCGTCGCCAAGCTGATCCTGCCCGAGACCAAGAAGCCCGAGACGGCCGGGACCGTCAAGATCACCGTGACGCGCACCGACGTCAACGCCGTGGACGCGCTCACGCGCGGCGCCCTGGAAGGCTTGCAGCTCGCCTTGAACGTCGGGGCCGTGCTGATCGTCTTCGTCGCCATGGTCGCCCTGCTGAACGCCGTTCTGGGCTGGGCCGGCCACTTCTTCGGCCACCCGTCTCTGTCGGTGCAGCAGATTTTGGGTTGGATCGCCACCCCCTTTGCCTGGATGACCGGGATGCCCTGGCACGATGCCCAGCAGGTCGGCCCGCTGCTCGGCCTCAAGACCGCCCTGAACGAGTTCGTCGCCTACCTCCAGATGTCCCAGATGCTGGGGAGCGACCCGCACTTCATCACCCCACGCTCCGCCGTCATCGCCATCTACGCGTTGTGCGGCTTCGCCAACTTCTCCAGCGTCGCCATCCAGGTCGGCGGCATCAGCGGTATGGCCCCCGGCCGCCGCTCCGACTTGTCGAGGCTCGGCCTCATCGCCATGTTCGGCGGCGCCCTGTCATCGCTGATGGCCGCCTGCGTCGTCGGCGTTTTGCTGTGATTGGCCGGTCGCGGCTTCAGATGAGGCGGCAGAGGCGAATCTTCCAGGCTTTGACCTCGGGAGACAAGACTTGTAAGGCGGACAGCAGGCGATGGGCTGTCCGGAAGTGCTTCAAGCTATCCGTCGGGGTGTAGTAAGTCTCAGGTGTGAACAGTTGGAATGTCGTATTCGGGGGGGCGCCTGGCACGAAGGCGAAGAAAGGATATTCAGTGTTAGCGGCGTCCTTCATCTCCAGCTTCCTGATGTCGGGCTTGAACGGGGTGAGTTCTTCCAGTAATTCGATGTCTGGTGGCAGTGCCACATCGTGATTTGATAAGGCATCCAAAAATCCCTGAGTGAGAAGAAGCGTTTTGTTGATCTCGGCAAAAACCTTGTGCGTTTGCAGTGCTGAGTCAAGTCAGCCGACAGCCCCATGGAGAAGAAGCATTGACTTCAAGCCCAACTCCACGGCCTTCATCGCCGAGGTGATGGAACCTGGGTGCCGCTGATTGCGGTGGAGTATCTGAGCATCCTGCAAATGGCGAGCGGCTTCCCGGAAGAAAGCCTCCGCCGTCTGCCCCTCTCTTGGGAACGGCAGCAACATGGGAGCACCTGTGGTTGGAGTCTTCACCGCGCGAGGGGCCGGCGTGGGTCAGCGAAGCGCCCCCCATCCGTTGAAGGCTCGTGCTCCCCGAAAGCGCGCATCAGGATGTGCCGGGCGTAGCCGGCAGGCACCTCATAGATGATTTTGTAGCCGTCTCGGAGGCTCTCTGTTAGATCCTGAGTGTCACTCGACAGAGGGTTTTCGAACTCTTTCGCCGGCAGAAAGTGCAAGAGCAGCTTCCCGCGCGTGGGTAGACTGCTCGTGCTGCCGTAGGACATGCGGGCCGGCCCTTGCCACTCACTAACGACTTCCAGCAGTTCGATATCGAAAGTCTCTTGACCGTATTTAGCCCGCCGCAAGCACCCCTGCTTGAGGCTTTATTGGGGTTAGCGGGGCGTTAGAGGGGCTTAAAGAAGCCCTGCGAAACAGAGGCTTTAGGGTTTTATTGGGGTAGCCCGAACGAAGTGAGTTCGGTTTCCGTGAGGCAAAAATAGGCGGCGGGAAAGAAGAATACTTGCCACAGAACGTGGTGTAATATAGCGTGGCCTTAAACTGTGTAAACAAATATCGGATTTTTCCAACGAAAGGGCAATCGCATCAACTTGATGAGACGCTGGAAACCTGCCGCCTTGTCTACAACAGTTTCGTTCACTGGCGCACCTTTGAGTACGAAACCGCAGAGAAATCTGTCGGCAGATACGAACAGGAAGCCGCGCTCACGCAGTGGAAACATAAAGTTTCTGATGGGAAGAAAGAGCATCCAGAACTCTCTGATGTTCATGCTCACCTTCTGCAAAACGTCGCTCACCGTGTCGACCTTGCATTCCGAGCCTTCTTCCGTAGGGTTAAGGCTGGAGAGACTCCTGGCTATCCGAGACTTAAAGGCAACGGGCAGTATGATTGCTTTTGCTTCAAGCAGTGGGGGAACGGTATCCAGTTCAAGAACGGCAATCTATGGCTTTCTAAGATTGGTGAGATTAAGTGCAAGGTTCACCGCCCCCTACTTGGAACGGCTAAAACCTGCTGCCTTCGTCGCGTCAACGGGAAATGGTTTGCCTGCATCACCTGCGCGGTGGAACCTTTCGCATTGCCCGTCTCCGAAGAAAGCGTTGGCATAGACGTTGGGTTGAAAACCTTCGCGGCTCTGTCGGATGGTACCTTCCTCGAGAACCCGCGCTTTTTTCGTACAGAAGAAGCCGCTCTTGCGAAAGCAGGCCGAAAGCAAGCCAAGACCAAGAACCGAAGCCCTGTGCGAAAGAAAGCCAACAAAGTTCTTGCGCGTATTCATGAGCGAGTGCGCAATCGGCGTCACAACTTCGCTCATCAAACCGCGCGGCGACTGGTCAACCAGTATGGCATGATTGCTATCGAAAAACTCGCAGTCAAGAACATGAGCAGAGCCCCTGCGCCGAAACCCGACGTCGAAAACGAGGGACAATATCTCCCGAATGGAGCAAGTCAGAAGTCTGGCCTCAACAAGTCCATTTTAGATGCGGCATGGTCACAGTTCCGAAGTATCCTCACGAATAAGGCTGAAAGTGCTGGTCGTGACGTCGTCGCTGTGCATCCCGCCTCTACGAGTCAAAAGTGTTCTGGTTGTGGCTATCAAGCCTCCAAGACACTCAAAGAGCGTTGGCATCTGTGTCCGATGTGCGGGGCATCTTTGAGCAGAGACACAAACGCCGCCATCAACATTCTCGCAATTGCGAGAAATCAAATCGCATTGGGATAGCAATGCGTGGGATGAAAAAAGCCCTAGAAGCCCCTAGTCTTCAGACTATGGGGAGTTATCACAATCTGCTCCGACGATTGCATGGCCGTGTCTACCAACTGGCTGGGAATGCCGCGCACCGCTATCTGCTGCCGCGCGTGTCCTGAAATACGGTATCGCAATGGTCTTGGTGCCGCTACACAGAACTGTGATGTGGGTCCAGCATGCCATAACCACCCTTGCTTTCCCCGCCCCTTCGCGCTATAATATATCGTCCCCCGCATTCGCCGCTGAATGCCCGGCTTCCGAAGCGGAACGCATCCCCATGACGACAATCCGACCCGTGAGGCGGAACGTCCTTTAAGCGTGAACGATCCGAGTTATGCAAAAAACGCCTACTTTTTTAGACCTGTTTTGCGGTGCCGGCGGCCTCACTCTGGGGTTCGAGCGAGGAGGCTTTCGCTGCGTCGGGGCGGCAGACTGGGACAATGCCGCTCTCGAAACCCACGGCAGGAATCTTTCATCTCCGATACACTGCTCAGACTTATCCCACGCCCTTGTCTCCGACCTCCCCGCCGCCGATGTCATTGTCGGCGGGCCGCCGTGTCAGGGATTCTCCTCGGCGGGGATGCGGCAGGCGGAGGACGCGCGCAACGACCTCGTGGCCCAGTTCGCCCACTTAATTAGCGAATTGAAGCCGGTGGCCTTCCTATTCGAGAACGTCGAGGGTTTCCTGACGGCCTCTGAGGGTCACTACGTCTTTGCCCTTCTGCGTCCGCTCATTGCTCGCGGCTACTGGGTACAGGTTCGCAAGATCAACGCCGCCAATTATGGCGTGCCTCAACACCGTAAACGGGTGATTGTCATCGGCGGCCTGGGGTGGTGTCCGACGTTCCCGCCTGCGACTCACAGCGCCTTTGGGGCGCCTGGCGCGGGACTCGCCGGCCGCTCGCTGCCCCAGACGCCGACTCTGGCCCAAGCCCTGAGTGGCCTGCCAGCCGCCGCTCAGATCCAGCCCGGCTCACCACAAGGACACTATTATCGCCCTCTGCAAGGCGTGGACATGGCGCGCGCGTCGGCTCTGCGTCCGGGTCAGTCCATGCGCGACTTGCCTCCAGCACTCCAACACGGGAGCTTTGCCCGCCGCGCCTGCCGGCGCGTGCAGGACGGTACCCCCACGGAGAGACGAGGCGGTGCGCCGACCGGGGTGCGCCGACTGCGCGAGTGCGAACCGTCGAAAGCCATCACGGGAGGGGCACGTGCCGAGTTCCTCCACCCGCAGGAGCACCGGATGCTCACCCTGCGCGAATGCGCCCGCTTGCAGACCTTCCCCGACGATTTCACGTTTTGCGGGACGGCTTCTCAGCAGTCACAACTTGTCGGCAACGCCGTGCCGCCGCTGCTTGCTCAGGTGATCGCCGAGGGCCTCCTCCGCGACCTCCAGCACGACCACCGGGGGACTGCGCCGGCGCCGCCCGCGGTGGCCGGGAAGCTCGTATCTTTCGTGCCGACGCTCTCCGAGGGGACCAGCCCGGCACTCAAGCGTGTCATCAGTGCCGTGCGTCATGAGTTCGGCACCCCCGAGCTAGTCTCAAGACACTGGCAGACACAGGAGTTGTCCTTATGGCCCTGACACGGAGCCAGCTTCAAGCGTCTCACCTATCAGTCGCGCAGAAGTCGGTGATAAACGCGGCAATGGCCGGCGGGACCAAGTTGGGCTTGGGCCTGGACGAAGCGCAGTGTGCTTATCTGGCGGCCCGCGTCGCCAGCGACCTAGAAACGCAAAGAGAAGGCACCCCGTCTTATGTGCTTCCGTTCTTTGGAGAGACCGACTTGGCGACGCTGAGGCTGGATGGCGTGCCGTTTCTGCCTCTCTTCGAGGCACTCTGCGCCCAAGCTTCAGACGCGGAAACGTACTTCGAGTGCCTCGCCGCGTTACACAAGAGGCGCCTGAAATATCAGCGCATCCTCGAACACCAGCCGATCCCCAGCCTCGATCAAGTTGGGCCGCGCGGGCTGCTTCAATACGGCACTTTGAACGCGCACGCGCTCGCGGGGTGGCTCTTCTGGCGCAAGTGGCTGTATGACATTGACAACCGCGCTGGGCAGGAGACCGGCTACATTTTTGAGCCGATCGTCGCGCGCTGTGTCGGCGGCACGTCAGTCTCAGCCAAGAAGTCACCGGTCAAGCGGCGCGACGGGAGTGGGAAGGGACGGCAGGTGGACTGCCTCTACGGGGACCGCGCCTACGAGATCAAGCTGCGCGTGACCGCCGCCGCGTCCGGTCAGGGTCGCTGGGGCGAGGAGAAAGATTACCCGGCGGATTGTCAGGCAAGCGGTCTCGTGCCCGTGCTCCTCGTCTTCGATGATACTCAAGCCAGTAAGCTTGATGAGCTGAGTGCGGCGTTTCGCGCCAGTGGGGGTGAGGTCTATGTCGGCGCCAAGGCTTGGAGTCACCTTGAGGCGCTGGCAGGCCCGACGATGAGCATCTTCCTTGAGTCCTATGTGCGTGTGCCACTTAAGGATCTACTTGACCATGCTCCCCTGCGCGACGACCTGCCCGAGCTGCATCTGAGGCTGGAGGGGAACCAACTCACGATAGGCATCGGAAGTGAGACAATCGCGATCACCCGCCCCACCAGAGCAGGGGCGGAGGAACAGGCCGACCCAGACTCGATAACAGGCGGAGCGTAGAAGCCGCCTACCCTCTGTCCCGCATTCGCCGCTGAATGCCCGGCTTCCGAAGCGAGAGGCATTTCCCACCATGGCGACCACCCAGCCCGAAGCCGCTTCGGCCCCGGCCCCTGTCCTCCTTTCGGCCCGCGCCGGGCGGCCTGTGACGGCCCGTGCGGTCCTGACCGGGCTTGTCTGCGCCCTCGTCGTCTGCGGCATCACCCCTTACAACGACTATGATGTGGCGGCCACCTACCTGTCGGGTAATTTCTTCCCCCTCGGCGCCCTGGCCGCCGTTCTGCTGATCGTTCTCGCTGTCAACCCGGCCCTGATCGCCCTGGGGCGGCGGGAAAAAGCGTTCGCGGCGGGCGAGATCCTGACGGTCTGGGCCATGGTCGCCGTCGCGGCGGGCATCCCGTCGTCCGGCCTGATGCGCTATCTGCTGCCCCACATCGTCGCGCCCCATTACTACGCCACGCGGACGAACCACTGGGAGGGCCTCTTTCTGGCCCACCTGCCCCCCTACCTGTTCGTCTCCGACCCCGAGGCCGTGCGATGCTTCTTCGAGGGCCTGCACCGGGGCCAGCCGATCCCCTGGGGGGCCTGGGCCGTCCCGCTGTGCTGGTGGGGCGTGTTCGTCGTTTGCCTCTTCACGGCCTTCTTCTGCCTGGCGTCCCTGCTGCGGAAGCCGTGGGTAGAGAACGAGAAGCTGCTCTTCCCCCTCGTCAAGCTGCCGGTCCTGCTTGCTGAGGCGCCCGCGCCGGGGCAGTCGTACAACTCCCTCCTGCGTGCGCCCCTCTTGTGGGTCGCGGTCGGGCTGGTGACGGCCCTGCACACGGTCAAGGGTGTCCACCAGTTCTGGCCGACGGTCCCGGACGTTTCGCTGGTCTGGCACACGGTGGATACCCTGCACGGGCGGCCCTGGGAGGGCATGGGGGACACGGCGTTTTATATCTGGCCCCTTGTCATCGGCTTTTCCTTTCTGATGTCGAGCGAGGTCTGCTTGTCCTTGTGGCTGTTTTATCTGCTGTTCCGGGCGCAGGTCCTGATCGGCGTTTTGTACGCCTGGGACATGGGCCGGACGGGAACCGGGTTCTCGATGGGGCCGGCCTACACTATCTATCCCGAAGCGGGCGGGGCGCTGGCTTTGACCTTGTGGACGGTCTGGACCATGCGCGGGCATTTGGGGGACGTCTGGCGCAAGGCGGTCCGGAACGCCCCGGATGTGGACGACTCGGGCGAGTCGCTTTCCTACCGCGCCGCGCTGTTCGGCCTGCTGGGGGCCTATGCGGGCCTGTTCGCGTGGCTGACATTGGCCGCCCGGATGCAGCCCTCGATGGCGGCGGGCATCCTCGCGGGCAGCCTGATCACCTTTTTGCTGCTGTCGTGGCTGGTCGCCCAAGCGGGGCTGTTGTTCGTGACACAGGCGTTCGCCCCCTCGCAGCTCATGACAGTGCTGGGCGGCGGGCTGCCTTTCGACGCTCGCTCCCTCGTGCTGGGGTCCCTGGTGGAACATGTCGGATGGCAGGACTCGCGCGAGTTCATGCTGCCACCCCTTTTGAATTCGCTGAAAGGGGCCGCCGAGACAAGCCTGTCGGCCCGGTCCCTGACGCGCGCCCTGGCGCTCTGCGTCGCGCTCGCCGTCGTCGTGTCCGGGGCCGTCTCCCTTTGGCTGCCCTACACGCACGGCGGTGCCCTGGCTTTGAACAACCCCTGGATGTACAAATCGGCGCCCCAGATCCCGTTCCAGTGGGCCGCCGCCCAGGCGAACTCCCCGCACCCGCCCCAGGCGGCGGGCATCGCGCAGATGGCGGCGGGGGCCGCCTTCGTCCTGGCCCTGTTCTTGTGCCGCGCCTACGTCCCCGCGCTGGGCCTGCACCCGGCCGGCTTCCTGGTGGCAGCCTCTTACGCTTTGTACACGCTCTGGTTCTCCCTGTTCCTGGGCTGGCTCCTGAAAGTCCCTTTGGTGCGCTACGGCGGCATGCGCGCTTACCGCCTGGCCCTGCCTTTCTTCCTGGGCCTGATCCTGGGCGACTGCTTGAACGCCCTGGCCTGGGTCGCGGTGGGGCTTGTGACCGGCAAGGGGTATCAGCTCATGCCGGGGTAGGCACAAGAAGCATCGCTGTAGCCGAACTCGGTCAAGCCGCAGGGGCAAGGGCGTTCCGTTGAGGATGCTCCAGCGGTAGGGTCTGTTCCTGTTGGCATGGCAGGACGGTTCTGGCTACGCCTCTCGGTTTCCTCCTCGCAAGGCACGCCGGATTGAGCCGAATGATCGAAGTCACTCGTTCGTGCTGTCCGCCGCTCCCCGCTCTTGCTCCCCCGATTTCGGGTATTATGCTGCCTGGAACGATCATGACCGACCTCAGATTGACATTTTTGGGCACCGGGGCCGGCTCGCCCTCTCTCGCGCGCAACGTCAGCGCCCTGGCCCTTCAGTGGACCCAGCGCGGGGCGCTGTGGCTGTTCGATGCCGGGGAAGGGACGCAGCAGCAGGTCCTGCGGTCGTCCCAGCGTCAAGCGCCCGTGCGGTTGTCCCAGCTCGAACACGTCTATGTCACACACCTGCACGGCGATCACGTTTTCGGCCTGCCGGGCCTGCTGGCGAGCCGGTCGGCGGCCCAGGACATCGAGGCGCCCGTCACGATCTTCGGGCCGCCCGGACTGGAAGAATGGCTGCGCGTCACTTTGCACCTCTCGGGGACGGGCCTGCGCTTCCCCCTGACCGTGCGGACCGTCCGCGAGGGCGTTATATACGAGGACGATGACTGCCAAGTTTTCTGCCGCCGGCTGGCCCACCGGGTCCTCTCCTACGGCTATGCCGTCTGCGAGAAGCCGCGCGCCGGCGCCTTCGACCCCATGAAGGCCCAGGCGCTGGGTGTCCCGCCCGGCCCGCTGTACGGCCGCCTCAAGGCGGGCGAGTCCCTGACGCTTGCGGACGGCCGGGTCGTGGACGGCCGGACGCTGGTCGGACCGCCGCGCCCAGGCCGCAAGATCGTGGTCTGCGGCGACACCGCCCCCGCCCACGCGACGGTGGAACTTGCGGCCAATGCAGACGTGTTGGTCCACGAGGCGACGTTCCTAAACGAGCAGTCCGACCGGGCGGTCGTCTCGGGCCACTCCACGGCGGCGGGCGCGGCCCGCATCGCCCTTGAGGCGAACGTGGGGACATTGCTGCTGACACACATCAGCGCCCGCTACGAGTCTGATTCGGCCTCGCGCGTGGGGGAATTGCTGGCCGAGGCGCAGGCCGTCTTCCCGAACACCCTGCTGGCGCGGGACTTCTGGGCGTATGAGGTGGCAGCGCCCGGCCCATAGTGGTGACGGCGGGCGTTCTGGGAACAGGGCGTCTTCGGTCCCGGCCTTTCAAGGCCGGGGCCGCCCGCGCGCCTCGCCGCCCGCGTGCCGATTGGGGAACGGAGCGCCATCAGGTACAATAAGTGTCCCATGAACACAACGCCCGAAAAGCCGTCCTACGATGCTTCCATCTTCGAGCGCCCTTCCGTCACCGTGGATGTCGTTATCTTCACCGTCCGCGAGCGGTGCCTGGAGCTGCTGCTGATCCAACGTAAGGTATGGCCCTTCGAGGGCGAATGGGCCTTGCCCGGCGGCTTCGTCCGACCCGCCGAGACCTTGGAAGAGGCCGCGCGCCGCGAGCTATTCGAGGAAGCCGGGGTGGACAACGTTTTCCTGGAACAGCTCCGCGCCTTCGGCGACCCCGGCCGCGACCCGCGCACCTGGGTCATCACAGTCGCCCACACCGCCCTCATCCCCAGCGACCGGGTCGTCCTCCGGGCGGACACCGACGCCGCCGACGCCCGCTGGTTCCCACTCTCCGATCTGCCCGGCCCGCTGGCTTTCGATCACTCGGCCATTCTGGAGTACGCGCTGAAATCGCTGCGGGCGCGGCTGGAGAAGGATCTGCACGTCGCCCGCGCCCTGCTGCCGTCGCGCTTCACGCTTACCCAGATGCAGGAGATCTACGAGATCCTGCTGGGCCGCTCCTACGACAAGCGCAACTTCCGCAAGTGGGTGCTGGGGACGGGCAGCCTCGCCGCCACCGACCAGGAGCAGCGCGGCCAGCACCGCCCCGCCCTGCTATATGAGTTCGTGTAGGGGGCGGCGGGGCCTTTACCCCCCCCCCCCGTCACTGTGCCATTGAGGAGCCGGGTGCGGCCCCACGAGTGCAGGCTGTGAAGGCCGAGAAGGCCGCGTCAAGACGAGTGAATGAATTCACTCGCTCCATGTCAGACCTGTCCAGGGGACAGCAGAGCAGTCTACGGAGAGCAGCCCATGGGAACCCACTCTGAAACCCGTCCCCTTGTCCCTTGGACA
>JANOOM010000747.1:0-9974 GCA_031421335.1 Armatimonadota bacterium | reverse complement strand
CGGCGAGGTCCTGGTGCCGGGCGAGTACACGACCGCGAACTTCCTGCTGGACTTCTACGCCGGCCGCCCGCTCCGCAAGCGGTTCCTGCCATTCGATACGCTCTACGCGCGCCTGCTGGACACGCCGGGCGCGCAGGGCGTCGTGATCCACGAACAGCGCTTCACCTTCGCCGCCGACGAGCTGCATCTGATCCAGGATTTAGGGGATTACTGGGAGCGTGAAACTGGGTTCGCCATCCCACTGGGCGCAATCGCCGCGCGCAAGGAACTGAACCAGACGCGGCTGGCCGAGGCGGTGCGCGAGAGCCTGCGCTGGGCTTACGCCCATGACGCCGAGGCGTTCGCGCTCTGCCGGGAGCACTCACAGGACCTGGACCCGGACGTCGTCCGCGCGCACATTGACTTGTACGTCAACAGCTTCTCGGAGGACGTGGGGCCGGAAGGACAGGCGGCAGTTGACTTCTTCCTGGCCCGGCAGCGCGAGGCGGCGGCAGTGGTAGGTTAGATGTTCGATGGCGGCGGGAACCGCTGCCCCACATGGTACAATGGACGCAGCAGCGCATGACAGGAGGCACAAAAATGGCAACCCTTGAGGCGAACATTCCGCTCTCTGGAGAACACAGGTCTGATTTGGGGGAGCGGGGGCAGGCGATCTACGAAAAGCTCAAGACGAAGCTGGAGCCGGAGCTTAACAACCAGTACGTCGTTATCCATGTTGACACGGAAGAGTACACAGTTGCAACCGCCTTCACCGCAGCCAACCGTGCTATGATGGCTCGCCGTCCCATTGACGGCAGGCTCTTTGGCCGCAAGATCGGACCGGAGCCGGACAATGACCGAGTGGCGCAAATCGCGGCCATGGAAGTGCTGGCGGAGCGCCGCAAATGATTTTTGGCCGTGTGCGCGGCTATATGCCGCGCGTCTCTTTGATCTTGCCGGGGATGCGGGGGCCATTTTCTGTCGAGTTCATCGTGGACACCGGCTTTGAGGGCGACTTGTCACTCCCCGGTTCTCTTCTTGCTCAACTAGACGCGGGCTATGCCACGGAGCGTTCGTTGCAGATGGTTGACGGGTCCATCATCAAGCGACGCGCTTACTCCATTGACTTGGACTGGGGCGATGGGGTGAGGCTCACGGAAGTCACGTTGCTGGAAAATGCCCCTCTACTCGGCGCGGTTCTCATGGATGAAAGCCACTTGGACGCCGACATGCGGACCGGCGGTGAGGTGGTCATCGAGCCTGACTAGCCGATGCTCTAGCGTTCAACGGCCAAATCAGGTCCGCCGTTCGATGTAGTAGTGCTGTAGTGTTTCTGTGAAGCGTTCGCGCATTTCAGGCGGCTCCTCTTGCGGTAGACTAACTCGCATAGTGGGGGCTATTTGCTGTAATTGGTATAGGCACTCAAACAATGCCCTCAGCCGTGTGGGGTTCCAATCTGGCCCCATGCGGTAGTCTAGCCCTATTTCATCCTGCCAGACGAACACGCCCAGGCCCGGAATTGTTGCCCCAGCAAAAGTCAGGCCCTGAAGCAGGACATGAAATTGTTGCCCTTCCCCCGCCACAACGAGCCGCGCGGCATTCTCGACGGCATCAACCGGAACATCTCTCTGCTCAGTGTTGGACCAGAAGGACGCACCGGCAGAAGTCATTTCCGAGCGATAGCGCAAAAAGGCATAAATGCTTTCCACCTCATCCCCTCGTAGTTCCTTCAGCTCTATGTCCGGCAACATCCCATCATCGGTATCAAACAGGTCGTGCAGTTGGTCCTAGAGATAGTCGGTTATGGGGCTTGGCGCAGACTTCCGACCAAGCAGCACCGCGTCCTCATACCGCACCAGCGACCCGCCGAAGATGTCCAGGGCGCTGCCGATAGTCAGGTCCACCGTGGCGCAGGAAAGCTGCTCGACGTGGACTATGTCTTCGAGGCGCCGGGCGCCGCCGGCGTAAGTCGTCGGGATGCTGACCCATTCTCCCAGGAGACCCACCAGTTCCTCGTCAATCCCTTCGCATTTGCCCTCCACATCAGCGGCGTGGATGAGCAGTTCATCGCAAGACGCTTCAAAGAGCGCGATGGTCTGGGCGCTCAGACGGGTGGCGGTGAGGGTGCGCCAGCGGTCGGTGGCGACATGGTACGCGCCTTCCGGCGTGCGGCGGCAGGAGA
Source organism: Armatimonadota bacterium (assembly GCA_031421335.1). GTDB lineage: Bacteria > Armatimonadota > Armatimonadia > Armatimonadales > Capsulimonadaceae > JANXMY01. The sequence goes on along the minus strand of JANOOM010000747.1, from coordinate 7,813 downwards.
GGTCCACGACGAGGCGGGAGCGGCCGACAGCCTGGGTCATAGCGCACAGGCGGTCGGGGGCGAAGGCGCCGCCGGGGAACAGGTAAGAAGTAACGATGACGTGGCTCGCGCCCGCGTCAAGCCACGCGGCGGCGTTCTCGGGCGTGACACCGCCGCCGATCTGGAGGCCGCCGGGGTAGGCGGCGAGCGCGGAGCGGGCGGCATCCTCGCTGCCCGGCCCGAGCATGATAACGTGGCCGCCGCGCAGGCAGTCGCGGCGGTAGAGGGTGGCGAAGTCGGCGGCTGAGCGAGCCGAGACGTGGTTGGTGACGGTCTGGTCGCCGTCGTCGGTCAGGGTGCCACCGACGATCTGGACGACGCGGCCCGCGCGGAGGTCAATGCAAGGGCGGAAGGCCATAAAAGTCAATCCTTCCGCATGAGCGGGGAGAAGGTGTTGGGGAGCTTGGCGACGGTCTCTTTCGGCAGGTTATCAAACTGGTCCCAATAGGTCTCGGCGTGTTCCTCGATCTTTTCCAGGCAGCACAGTTGGACTGGTGCATGTCGCGGATGGTCATACGGCGTTCCCCAAACGGACAGAAAAAGGCCCTGGGACGATTCCCAGGGCCTTAGTGTACCTGACGACGAGCCGGCTACGAGACGGCGATGTCGCCGCGCTCGCCGGTGCGGATGCGGACGGCCTCTAAAACCGGCGTCACGAAGATCTTGCCGTCGCCGATCTCGCCGGTTCGGGCCGCGCCCTCGATGGACTCGATGACTCGGTCCATCAGGGTGTCCGCGACGACGACGACGAGCTGGACTTTGGGCAGCAGGTTGACCTGATACTCGGACCCACGGTAGTGCTGGGTGTAGCCCTTCTGCTTGCCGGCGCCCTTGATCTCGGTAACGCTGATGCCGTGAATGCCCAACTCGTCCAGGGCGGATTTGACTTCATCCAGGCGGCTGGGGCGGATGATCGCCTCGATTCGGACCATGATCTTGTCTCCTTAAGTGCGGGCTAATCCACGCCGGCCAGTGCGGGTATACCTGCGTTCTCGCCGGAATAGCCCTCCTCGCCGTGTTCGGTGATGTCCAGGCCGTCTTCCTCCTGGTCGTCCGGCGCCCGCAGGCCGCCGCAGACGACCTTGACGACCGAGCCGATGATAAGGGTCGCCACGATCGCCATCACGACCGTCAGCAGAATCGCCTCAATCTGGGCCACGGGCTGGCCCCATGAAGCATCTTTCTGACCGGAGAACGGCCCACTGGCGACGCCAAGTTGGGCGCTCCCGCCGGAATTGACCAGAGAGTTAACGGCTCCGTTAGCGAACAGGCCGGTCGCCAGCGCCCCCCACATCCCGCCACAGGCGTGGACGCCGAAGACGTCCAGCGCATCGTCGTAGCGGTTGAGCTTGCCCTTGAGTTGGATGGCGAAGAAGCAGATCGGGGACACGACCAGGCCGATCAGCAGCGCGTCGAAGGCGTTCACGAAGCCGCAGGCTGGGGTGATCGCGACCAGGCCGGCGACCGCGCCCGAGCCGAATCCGACGGCCGTAGGCTTCTTGAACCGTATCCACTCGATGACGGTCCAGGACATAGCGGCGGCGGCGGTGGCGATGTGGGTGTTGATGAAGGCCGCTGTGGCGACGCCATCGGCGGCGAGTTCCGAGCCGGCGTTGAAGCCGAACCACCCGAACCAGAGCAGGGCGACGCCGATGAGGACCATTGGGACGTTGTGCGGGCGCATTTCTTCCGCGCCGTGACCACGCCGCTTGCCGAGCATCATGCAGAGGACGAGGGCGGAAACGCCCGAGGAGATGTGGACGACGGTGCCACCGGCGAAGTCAATGGCGTGGATCTTGCCGGTACCAATCAGGCCGCCGTCCCAGACCATGTGTGCCAGGGGGTCGTAGAAGAAGGTCGCCCAGAGCAGGATGAATAGGCAGTAGGCGCCGAACTTCATCCGCTCGGCGATCGCGCCGGAGATCAGTGCAGGCGTGATAATAGCGAACGTCATCTGGAACAGCATGAAGATCGCGCCAGGAATAGTGGGCGCATTCGCGACCGGCGTCGCGCCTGCACCCGCTCTTAGCCCCATCCAACTCAGGGGACTCGCGATGATCAGGTGAAGTGGGCCACTCACAGCGGTCGGGCCGAAGGCGACCGAGTAACCCCATAGCATCCATTGAATGGTGATGATCCCCAGGGCGACAAATGACATCATCAGGGTGTTCAGGACGTTCTTGGACCGCACCAAGCCGCCGTAGAAGAGGGCGAGGCCGGGCGTCATCAGCATGACCAGGGCGGTGGCGACGATCATCCAGGCAGTGTCGCCCCGGCTCGCGCCCTCGGGGGTCAGCGTGGCGTTGGCGATGTTCTTGAGGCTGGAAGAGCTGGAAACGGGCGCGACGGGCTTGACGGTATCATCCTGGACCATCACACTGCCGTTGATATTCGCCGGCGCAGCAGCCGGGGCGGGCGCCGCCGCGGCCGGGGGCGCGGTAGTGGCGGGTGGGGTTTGCGCGTAGGTGGTCAGGCACAGCGGCAGGAGCGCCAGCACGCCGAGCGTGTGACGCCAAAAGTTGGGTTTCACGAAAAAGCATCCTCCTGAAGGGGGTGAGTTTACCGGAGTGCTTCATCGCGTGTGCCGGAAGGCTGCTTGCCAGGCGTCTGTGTCTGGAAGTGGTTTAGTCTAGCACAGGTTGGGAAGTTTTGTCAACCCTGCGGGCATACCGATTTATCTCCGAGAGCCGTAAGACCCCTAGATTTAGGACTTTAGCGGGGTGGCCCTGGGAATATAAGGCTCCGTGCCTCTTTAGAAGGCAAGATGTGTTGGCCTTGCGTTTCTTGGGCCTTGCGTTTCGGCTCAGGCGGTGGCATGTTGATTTGGAGGATAGACTCCTTACCTAAGTCTTCCCAGGGCTAAACCCCTGGGCTTTGAGAGTGCAAGCCCCCGCCTGCGCGGGCGAAGATAGAAAATCAATCCCATGCCCGCGAAGGCGGGGATTTGCTTTCCCGAAGCATGGGGGTTCAGCCCCGTGGGTTCAGCCCTGCCGTTTAGGGCAAGGGAATTAGGCAAGAGGTCTAATACGAAAACCCTAAAGACATGCTGATTCAGGGATGAGCGGCAAGATATTCCACGAACTGGTCCTGTGCGCTCCCCGCCTGCCGGGCCGTGCCGGGGAAGTTGTTCATCAGCAGCGAGAATGCGTACAAGGTCCCCGAGTGGCCCGAAACGTAGCCGGACAGGGCGCGCACCTGGCCCAAGGTTCCGGTCTTGGCGTGGACGTTGTTCGCCGCCGGTGTCCCCTTCATGCGGCTCCTCAGCGTCCCGTCCACACCCGCGATGGGCAGCGAATCGTACCAGACGCGCCAGTCGGCCTTCTTATGCATCCCAAGCAGCAGGAGAGAAACGGCGCGGGCGGTGACGAAGTTTCGCCGCCCCACCCCGCAGCCGTCCACCATCCCCAGCGCCGACGTGTCCAGGCCCAGCGCCTGGAGGAAGATGGTTTCGCGGGCGTGGCCGATCTCGTAGGAGACGGCCGCGTTCCCATTCATGCCGGTCAGCCGCACCAGGCACTCGGCCAGCAGGTTGTCGCTGGGCTTGTTCATGCGCGGGAGGTACTGGGCGAGCGGCAGGCTGAGGTGTTCGGCCAGTGTTACGGCCCCAGCAGGCGTCCGCCCCATCACGGCCCGGCCCGAGACGCTGATGCCGATCTTCGCCAGCGACTGCCGCAGTAGGGTGGCGGCGAGCAACGGGGGGTCTTTGACGGGGATGCTCTGGTCCAGGACGGCCCCGAGCGGCAACGTGCCGGTGACTCGAAAATAGTTTTTGTCCCAAGGGCGTGACACAGTGCAGTCATTTGGGGCATCTTTTGCGCCCGTCGTGGCGGCGGCGGAAACGGGGAGGTAATCGGTCGGCGGCGTCAGGGTGACGATGACGGGGTCGCCGGCCGATTTGCCCGGCGCGACATGGACGCCCAGCACGCCCTCGTTTACCTCTAGAGCAGAAATCTGCGGGAATTCTTCGTCTGAAAAGTCGTCCCATTCCCAGCCAAAGCCGTAAGGACCGTCGGTGAACAAGCCGCCGTCGCCGACCACGTTGCCCGCGACCTGCCTGACGCCCAGGGCGGCGAGCTTCTGCGCCAGAGCGTCGAGGTCGGCGGGCGACAGCAGGCCGTCGCCACCGCCGCGCAGATAGAGGCTGCCTTGGACCGTCCCCGCCGCATCCGGCTTCGCGTCCGTCAGCAGAGCGGTGTGAATCTGGAAGCCGTCTCCCAGCACCTCTAAAGCTGCCGCCGACGTGAACAGCTTGCGGTTGGAGGCGGGGATCAGCCGCGTGTCAGCATCATGCGAATACAGCACCTCCCCGGTATCTATGCGGCAGACGATGGCCCCGGTGATGCCACCCTTCAGCGCGGGGACGTCAAGGATGCGGTCGAGGGCCGGTGTCAGCGCATCCTGGGCGCGGGCCGGGGCGAGAGGTGCGAGCGCGGAGAGAGCGGCGAGGAGCGCGCAGAGTCGGAGCATCATTCGGCAAGCACCTTCGTGAAATAGTAGCCGTCGTTGCTCATGCCGACCTTCCCATAGACCTGATGGGCGGCCAGACGCGCGTAGCCCGACTCCAGGCGGACCCAGTCGCAGCCGTGCTGCGTGGCCCGCGCGAAAGCTTCTTCCAGAAGTGCGCGGGCCGCCCCACCGCCGCGAGCCGGCTCGGTGACGATCAGGTCGGGAATCCAGCCCAGTGGGTGAACATAGTTCAGGTGTTCGCGGAAGACGAGCGAGAGAAAGCCGATGACGCTCCCATCAGTCTCAGCGACGAGCGAGGCCGTTTGGGGGTCGGCGACGTGCCGCTCGTAAACGGCCCGCGCCGCCTCAGTCGTTTCGGGCGTCAGGGCAGGCCGGCCGAGTTCAGTCAGCAGGGTGGCGACCTTGAGAAAATCGGCAGGAGCGGCGGGGCGAACGTTGGTCTGGGGCATTGGCTATTATAACATCGATCTAGAAGGAATTCCAATCCCCCACCCCGAATAAGATGTCCGTGAACCCATTAGGAGCCATCTTTGACTGCGACGGCCTGCTGGCCGACACCGAGACACCGGATTACGACGCCTGGCGGCAGATCTACGAGGAGCAGGGCCTGTATCTGCCCGTCGAGCTGTGGGCGCAAAGCATCGGCATGGCGAAAGGCCACGACCTGAACGACTGGCACGCGCCGCTGGCCGAGCGGGTCGGGCCGGGCTACGACCGGGAAGCGGTGCAGGCCCGTCGGCGCGCGCACTATCAGGTTGCCATCGGGCAGCTGACGCCCATGCCCGGCGTCCTGGCCTTGCTGGACGCGCTGGACGAGGCTCAGATCCCCTGCGCCGTCGCCTCGAACTCCGAGCGCGAGTGGGTAGACCGCGTTCTGGGCATCACGGGCCTGACGTCCCGCTTTCGGGCCATCGCCACCGCCGATGAGGTCGCACACAGCAAGCCCGCGCCCGACGTGTATCTGCTGGCCGCCGAGCGGCTGGGAGTGACGCCGGAACACTGCGTCGCCTTCGAGGATTCGCCGCGCGGCTTGGCCGCCGCCCACGCCGCCGGCATGTTCACCGTCGCCGTGCCGACCGCGCTGACCCGGCACTTCGGATTTGAGCAGGCGCACCATCTGGTGGAGAACTTGGAACACCTGACGCTGGAGCAACTGAAAAGGCAGCAATGACCTTGCCCATGCCTCGACAACTGGCGGCTATGGAGGAAAACATCAACATGGCCCACTTGTCATACGTAGCACATATAAACTGTGCATTAAAGCCTGCAAGCCAACGCTCGCCTCTGGTGCTAGACCTGTTTGCTGGCTGCGGCGGCTTGTCGCTAGGTTTCGAGGCACAAGGCTTCGAGACGATTGGATTCGAGCAAGACGGAGATGGTTGCGCCACTTACGAGAAGAACCTTGCCGGCGTTTGCGTTCGGACAACTCTGACGACGGAAACGCCGTTGCCGCTCCCTTCTGTCGTGATCGGAGGCCCCCCCTGTCAGCCGTTCAGCGTGATCGGCAAGCAGGCCGGGATCGCGGACGTGCGGGACGGTTTCCCCATCTTCATTTCCGCGATCAACCGTCTTCAGCCTGACATATGGTTGTTTGAAAATGTCCGCGGGCTTTTTTATCGCAACAAGGAGTACCTGGAGATCATCTTGAACGAACTCAGGAGGCTGAATTATGTGGTTGAGGTTCGACTGTTGAACGCTGTTGATTATGGGGTACCCCAGAACAGAGAACGTGTTGTCGTCGTAGGACATCGAGGGCACTTCTGTTTTCCGGAAACCCTCCCCAGGGACCTATCTGCGGGCGAAGCAATCGCAGACACCGCCTCAGTGGCACCGCCTGGGTCGAAGTTCTTGACTGAGAGCATGGACAAGTACGTCGCCGCCTATGAGAAAGCGTCTTGCTGTGTGCGCCCGCGTGATCTCCACTTAGACAAACCAGCGCGCACTTTGACCTGTAGGAACTTGGCTGGAGCCACCAGCGATATGCAGCGAATACGCCTGCCTGACGGCCGCCGCCGTCGCCTTCTCCTTCAAGAAGCCCTACGATTGCAGAGTTTTCCTGACTGGTTTGAAGTCCAGGGCAACGAGACAAGCCGATTTAACCAGATCGGCAATGCGGTTCCGCCGTTGATGGCGTTTCATCTTGCTGGGAGCATACGCGCGTATCTGGATACCACGGGGCGGCTAACGATGGACGAGATCAAAGCAAGAAGGCCCCCTATACAATTGGCCCTATTATGAGCAAGTACATTCCTCTCAGCGACGCGAACGCATCAGCAAAATTCAAGCAGAAAAGCACGCCCGCGAAATTGGTCATCAACGAGGCGTTGCTTTTCTTGAGGGCTTGTGGCATACCGATAGAAGGTTTAACGCCAAGAGGTCTGGAAATGATGGCGATGTCTTTCCTGGCCGTTGCAGATGTCGGCTCCTCCAGCGAATGGCCTTCTCTCAAGACGCAAGATGACAGACGCAGCCTCAAAACGCGGGATATCATTACCTACATTAACACGCACTTCCAAGACGACATCTCTTCCGGCTCCTACGATGACATCCGGCGCAAACACTTAAAACTTCCTGTCCTAGCGGGAGTGATTGTCCCGACAAGCCCAAACGCGGCTCGAAATGATCCTCAGCGTGGCTACGCCATCGCAGACGAGCTAGGCGCTATTGCCCGGCTGGTTCCAGGCGGAAACTACCACCAGTTGTTAGCTGACAGAGTGGCGGCGAGTGGCAGTCTGGCGGAGCGGCTAAATGCAACGCGACATTTTGATAAAATTGCAGTCATCACTCCTGAGGGGGTAGAGATAGACCTGACACTGGGCGCACACAATGAACTCCAACGCGCGGTCGTTGAGCAGTTTCTCCCGCGCTTCGGATATGGGGCGGAACTGCTATACTTAGGCGACACGTCTAACAAGCTCCTATGGCTTCAACAGGATAGACTCATCGCGCTCAATTTTTTTGAACTCAACCACGGCGAACTGCCGGACATTATTGCTTATTCCCACCGCAAGAATTGGCTTTTTTTGATTGAGGCCGTCTACAGTTCAGGCCCCATATCACCCACTCGCCTCCTACGACTTCAAAGTTTGTGTAGAGAATGCACTGCTGAGATCGTCTTCGTCACCGCGTTCCTCAACAGGGCAGCATTCCGCCGCTTTTCGGCGGAGATCGCTTGGGAGACAGAAGTGTGGATGGCGGCTGAACCGGACCACCTCATTCATTTCAACGGCGACAAATTTCTAGGACCTTATCAAAGAGAAGCGACGCTTTGACACCCCAAGAGACCGTCCTCGCGCTCACGCGCCAC